>CAMJRV010000038.1 GCA_946408315.1 uncultured Bacillota bacterium
CATCCTGGGTGTGCTGACGAACATCATGAACCTGATCGGTGTAACCTCTTATCTGCAAATTGTCATTAAAGGGCTGCTGGTGGTGGCCGTGGTGGCGCTTGACGCCCCCGCGCTGAAAAAGGGCCGCCGCCCTAAAAGCCGGATGACAGCCTGATCCTGTCTGCAGCGGCGCATGCGGAAACGGCTCAGGGGAAAACGACACCGTTTTAAAGGCCAATCCGCATCCCGGTGTGATAAATAATCATTAAGGAGGAGAAACATGAAAAGAAAAAATCAAAAATTCATGACACTGATCGCATTGTTGCTGGTCATGTGCATGGTATTTGCAGTCGGATGCACGCCTGCTTCCCAGTCGGCGGCACCGGATTCCGAAGAACCTGCGAAAGAGGGGAAAATCGTGATCGGTCTCTCAGAGCCTTCTTCCGGCTGGCCGTATATCAGCGCCTATATGCGGGCCTTTGAAGCGGCGGCAGCGAAGAACCCCGATGTGACGGTACATATGCTGAGTGCCGACGGGGATATTCAGAAGCAGGCGAATGATATCGACGACCTGATCGTACAGCAGGTGGACGTTCTGCTCGTCTGCTCTCTTGACGGCACCGCAATCGTACCTTCGCTGGCAAAGGCCAAGGCTGCCGGCATACCGATTCTTGCTGTCTCGAACGAGCCGAATGAGGAAGGCCAGGCACTGCTGGAAGGGTTCAGCGGTCCCGATGACAAAGAACAGGGCCGGATCGCGGCCAGAATTATGGCAGAAGCGCTGGGCAACAAGGGAAATGTCGCAATTGTCGAGGGCACCCCCGGCCAGTCCACCACACTTCTTCGATCGGACGGCTTCCGTGAAGAATTGGAAAAAATAGCGCCAGATGTGAAGATACTGGCGGCGCAGCCATCAGACTGGGATCCCGCGAAAGCAAAATCTGTTGCACAAGCTTTCCTTACCAAATATGGCACCGAGATAGACGGTATTTTTGCCCAGGATGACAATATTGCTGCTGCAGTGGGTGAAGTAGTCAGAGATGCGAACCTCGACAAGAATATTATAATCGTTGGTACCGGCGGAAGCAAGAATGGAATCAACGCTATCCGTTCAGGCCTCATCTTCGGTACGATGATGCAGTCTCCGACAATCGATGCGGAGCAGGGATTGGAACTTGCCCTGAAAATTGTAAAAGGCGAGAAGCTGGAACAAAAGAGAAACATCATCCCCATGCCTATTGTGACGCCGGATAACGCGACAGAATACGAGGGAGAATGGTAATTCTGGTTTAAAAAAGCCGGAAAGGGGAGGCCTTGTCCTCCCCTTTTTTCTCGGCTGGTGAAAATCTAACGACTGAAAAAAAGGAGATCCGGTATGGAAAATTTTATGGTAGGAATGAAGATCTATTCCCTGGACTGGTTTTGGAAATATAATCTCGATTATAAGCAGGCCTCCGAGGAATTAAAATCCCTGAACGTCAGCTATATCATCACGATGAGCAAGCACCTGCCCATGTATAATTCTGCGGTAGACAGTGAGATACCGGCGGAAAAAAAGGCGCTGCTGGACGACTTTGACGATCGGGCGTTCCGGGATGCCCTGAAAGACGCGGGAATCCAATATTTTGGAGCATGCAATTTCTTCTTCGATCCTCCCACCATGTACAGGCACGGCAATATTCCTGTCGACCATACAGGAGCGAAAGCTGTGGAGACGGACTGGTACATCGGCGGCTGCCCGACGGACGAAGCATACATTGCAGAACGCACAGCGCAGATCGTGGATGCGATGCGGTCGCTTCATATGGACGGCGTATTTTTAGGGTTTATGCGTTATCCGGGATTCTGGGAGCTGTGGCTGCCCGGCACCTCTGAAGCGGATTGGCCCGAATATTGTTTTTGCCCCCGGTGTCTCGAGAAATTCAGAGAGGCCAGCGGCGTTTCGGTTCCTCAGGGGAGTCCGGCCGGTTCGTGGATCC
This sequence comes from uncultured Bacillota bacterium, assembly GCA_946408315.1. GTDB lineage: Bacteria > Bacillota > Clostridia > Peptostreptococcales > Anaerovoracaceae > Anoxybacterium. The sequence goes on from CAMJRV010000038.1 coordinate 1,959, forward strand.
GCGAAAACGCCCATGCCGAATGGGCGAATTTCAAGACCAATACCATTGCGGAAATCATAAAGGATATCCGCGCCCGGATACGGGAGATCAATCCCGATGCGCAGGTGGTTTTGAATACCGTGCCCTTTGATGCGGCGCATTACTCACAGAATGGACGAAAAATTTTCGGGCAGGATCCGGCGCTGTTGGCGCAGTACGTGGATATCTTTGAAGTCATGGGCTACCACCAGATCCTCAAACAGCCCGTCTCCTGGATTGCCCAGGCGGGACGGTATTTCAAAGAAGCCACCGGTAAAAAAGTTGTCTGCACAGTTCAGGCAAAGCCGCTTTATCTGGAAGGCATGCATGCGGGCAAAGGCCGCGCGGAATCAATCACTCCCGAGGAATTTTCCATGGCGCTCAATGAGATACGACAATCGGGCCTCGACGGTGTGGTTGTCTTTACGTGGTCGGATTTCCTCGAACAAAAATTGATCGAGCATGAAACGGTTTTTACGGATATGATTTCAAATATTTCAAAAGGCGGGGCATAGGGAAAAACGAAGGAGCCAAATATCGAATCGTCTGGTATAATGGAGATATTCAAATCGTCGTCGTTTAAGCAATAGTAAGGAGAGAGAACAGTGAAGCTGATACGCGCAAAGAATTATAAGGACATGAGCCGCAAGGCGGCAAATTTTCTGTCGGCTCAGGTGATCCTGAAGGACAACTCCGTGCTGGGACTGGCTACCGGCGGTACGGCCGAGGGTATTTATGAGCAGCTGGTCGAGTGGTACCGGAAAGGCGATATCGACTTTTCAGAGGTATCCACAGTGAACCTGGACGAATACGTCGGTCTCGATGCAAAGAATGAAAGAAGCTACCAATACTTCATGAACCATCACCTGTTTCAACATATCAATATCAGCGAGAAAAACTACCACCTGCCCGACGGCAAGGCGGAAGATATAGAGGAAGAGTGCAGACGGTACGACCGGCTGATCGAAAAGCTCGGCGGGATTGACATGCAGCTTCTGGGCCTCGGTGAAAACGGTCATATCGGGTTTAACGAGCCGGGGGAAGCCTTTGAGCAGATGACCCACTGCATTCAACTGAAGGAAGACACCATCCAGGCCAACGCCCGCTACTTCTCCAGCAAGGACGAGGTCCCGAAACAGGCCATCACCATGGGGGTCAAGGCCATCATGCAGGCCCGGGCTATCGTGCTCTGCGCCAGCGGGGCGAGAAAGGCCGATATCCTGAAGAGGGTTCTTTTTGGACCGGTTACCCCCGAAGTACCCGGCTCCATTCTGCAGATGCATCCGCGGCTCATCGTGATCGCCGACGCGGAAGCCATGGGAGAATAACGGAAGATGTTTCCTGCCCTTCATAGAGTTACCAATAGATTGTTTCTGCCAGTCATATTAAAATAGAGAAAAGGCAAATTTCTGGAAGAAATGAAAAGGAACTTGTGCCGCCATCGGGCGGCGGAATGGAGGGAACATGAAAAAGTTAAGAAAAGCAAAGCCGGCCGTATTAGGGATGAGCGTCATGATCGGCGTCGCTTTGCTGGCGGTCTATTGTTTTGCATCGGAGTTCATCGTGATCGATGACGATCCTGCAAATCAACTCCGTCAGGTATCGGATTTCAGTTCCGGAAGCTCCGGCAGCTATGAAGAGGAACGCAGCAAGCTGTTCCTGGAAGATGATGAGAATCTTTACACCGCATCCAGAGGGAATGTGGATCGATCTGCCGGAGAAGGGCCATCGAGCCAGCCGGATCGGGAAGAAATACAGCCATTTGAAAAGAGAGAAATAAAGCAATCTGCAGGAAGCAGCGCGGAAGCTGCGGTAAAAACGTCCGAGCCCGGCGATCCGGGACGGAGCGAAACGGTTTCGTCGGAACCGGCCAAAACTGCGCAATCGGAATTGGTCAAAACGACTCAACTGGAGCAGGCCAAAACGACTCAATCCGAACCGGTCAAAGCCGAGGCCGCACCGCAGAAAGCCGAGTCTGCTGCGCTTGCTGAAAAGCCGGACTCCGGCTATGCGTCCGACCTGGACCTTCTTGCGAGACTGATTACCGCGGAAGCACAAGGCGAACCCTATGAAGCCAAGGTTGCTGTAGGCGCTGTTGTCATGAACCGGGTACAGAGCGGTTCATGGCCGGATACGATTCAGGACGTAATTTACCAGAAGATCAACGGATACGATCAGTTTACCCCGGTGGCAAACGGATGGATTAACAAACCGGCAGAAGCCGAGTCGATCAAAGCGGCCACCGCTGCCTTAAAGGGAGCAGATCCCACCAGCGGCGCTGAGTTCTATTATGATGACTCGACGACGAATTCGTGGATACTGGGCAAGCCGATCTCCGTTCAGATCGGCAGTATGATCTATGCCTTTTAACAGGCCGCAGATTGAGAGCCCCACAGCCGATGCGCTGCGGGGCTTTTCTATTTTCAAGCCGGGATATTTACAGCCGTGGCGTTCTGGTATAAAATAGCAGGGAATGAGAGTCGCGGAGTACAGCTGAATGAGATGAAAGGTGAAATCGTGGAGCGTCAACTTTATTTACAATTATACAGCGAAGCGCTTTCGGGATATGCGATCTGCAAACGAATCGCGGCAAGCGCCAATCCGGTGAAAAATTATGAATTGGCAGACTGCAACCCCGCTTTTGAGAGAATCATCGGGCTAAGCCGACAGGATATGGTCGGACGCCAGATTGACGACTTGTTGAAAGAAAATCCCATCGTTTTAAACTGGCGCCGGCTGCTGGGAGCGATGCGGAACCCCGGCCAAAGCAGGGAAGAGGCCTATTCCAAGGCGCTGGGAAGTTGGTTTCACGTTGACGCGTATCCACTTGCGGAAGATTATTATGCAGTGCAATTCACTGATATTTCAGCATACAAAAATCAGATCCGGGAAGCAGAGCGGGAAAGAAGACTTTTACGGAATGCGATCCATGGCGCGGATATCGGGATCTGGGAATGGAACGTGCAGACCGGTGAACATGTGGTCAACGAGCGATGGGCAGATCTGATCGGGTACAAGCTGGCGGAACTGGAGCCGGTCACTTTAGAGACGTGGAAAGAGCTGATTCACGAGGAGGATCTGTCTGTTGCCAAAAGAAGGCAGGCGGATATTTTTGAAAACGGCGGTAGGGACTATTCCCTGACCTTCAGGATGAGGCACAAGGACGGCCGCTGGATCTGGATTGAGAGCCGGGCGATGGTCACTTCCTGGAGTCCGGGCGGGGCCCCCCTGATCATAAGCGGAACCCACGTTGACATTACGAAACGGAAGCTTGCCGAAGACGCTGTAAAGGAGAATGAGCGCCGTCTGATTATATCTCAGGAAATTGCCCGGGTGGGCAACTGGGAACTTGACTTGGAAACGAAAAAAATGTGGGCGTCGGAGGAGGCGTTTCAGATTTACGGGATCTCGTGGAGCCCTAGCGGTATCCTTCCGCTGGAAGAGGCGCAGGCAAGAGTCCCGGAGGAATATCGAAAGACGCTGGACGACGCCCTTACAAATCTGATCGCCAGGGAAGAAAAATACGATGTAGAGTTTAAAGTTATCAATGGATTCTCCAAGAAAGAGATATATCTTCATTCCAAAGCCATCCTGCAAAAAAACCAGGAGGGAAGGCCGATGAAGGTGATCGGGACGATTCGGGACAAAACCGAGGAGATGCTGCGGCAGAATGAATTGATGTATCTCAGCTATCACGACCAGCTTACGGGACTATACAACCGGAGATATTTTAATGAAGCGCTGCCCAGGCTCGATACCCAGGAAAATTTACCGATCACCATCGTCCTTTGCGACGTAAACGGCCTGAAGCTGATCAACGATTCCTTCGGGCACGATTTCGGCGATGAGCTTCTGAAAAGAGTGGCTGAGATTATCCGGGAAGGGTGCAGGGACAGCGATGTCATTTTCCGATTTGGCGGAGATGAATTCGCTCTGATTCTGCCCAATACCGGCAGTTCGGACGCCGAAGACCTGATCAAACGGATCAAGGGCCGGATCGCCGAGGAGAAAGTGGGCGCCTTCGACGTTTCCGTCTCCTTCGGATATGAGACAAAGTACCGCAGAGAGGAAGAGATTCAAATCGTTTCCAAGAATGCGGAGGATCACATGTACCGCCATAAGCTTTATGAGAACAAGAGCGCCAGGAGCAAGACGGTGGACTTGATCATCAACACGCTTTATGAAAAAAACAACCGGGAGATGCAGCATTCAAAGCGCGTCAGCGCATTATGCGAGTCCTTCGCCAGCCATATTCGCGCCGGCAAGGATGAGGTGAGTAAAATAAAAATCGCAGGGCTGATGCACGATATCGGCAAGATCGGGATCGATGAAAAAATCCTGAACAAGAAGGAACGGCTGACCGACAGCGAATGGGAGGAGATAAAACGGCATTCGGAAATCGGTTATCGAATCCTGGGCTCTGTGAGCGAGTTTTCGGAAATCGCCGAGTTTGTGCTTGAACATCAGGAAAAATGGGATGGAACGGGATATCCCAAAGGCCTGAAAGGGGAGGATATTTCCCTTGAGGCAAGGATTATTTCGATTGCCGATGCCTACGACGCGATGACAGGCGTGAGGACTTACGGGAGAGTATTGCAGAAAGAAGAGGCGCTGTCGGAAATCGAGCGGTGCGCCGGATCCCAGTTTGACCCCCAATTGGCAAAGCTGTTTGTCGAAATGCAGCGGAGCGATTCTGGATTTTCTGTTTGACTCCCACAAAATATGGGAATAAAATATTATTAGAATACCATGGATAGGGGGAGCATGATGGAAGTTATCGTAAAAGGACATGGAGTGGACGACAGGGAAAAGCGGGCTTATGTAGAATATTTGGAGAGCAAATATGACAGAAAGCTTGCAAGCCTTGAAATCAATCTGGATGGGGATTATGCCGATCTGAATTATCAGTTTCAGCCGGAACCCTTTGAAAGAATCAGAAGAATTACCGGTTATCTGACCGGGAATTTAAATACCTGGAATAACGCGAAGCGCGCGGAAGAAACCGACCGGGTAAAACATGGCATGGGTCAGGGATTTGAGATGATATAGCCCGCCGTCGCCGAAGAATGAAACCCTGCAAAGCAAAATTGCAGGGTTTTCTTGTTTTTGAAAGAATGTTTTGCGGCAATCTCCCGATGTGAATCATATTATGATCGTATCTAAATATAAAGGAGATATTGCAGATGGTATCGAAGCATCAGCAACCAGAACAGGCCGTATCGTATGGATATTTGAACCTAGTAAAAAGCATGAGAAATCTCATGGCCCAGCTCGCTTACCTTAGCAGGATGTATTTTGGAGCGGTGTTCTCGGGATTTGGAGACCCCGAAGCCATTGCCAACAAGCTTTACAGCCTGCCCAGAAGATTTCAGGAGAAAGCTGAATTAATTTTTGGAGCTCCATTGAGCGAAGAATTTCTGAACTTATTATCTCTTCACGCCGTGTACGTCCAGGCATTGACCAATGCTTTTGCCACCGGGGATCAGGAGGCTGTAAATAACTATGCTCAGCTCTTATATCAGAATGCCGATAACATCGCGGCTCATTATGCGACAATGAATCCGTTCTGGGACGAAATGCAGTGGCAGACATTGCTCTACAATTACATCAATTTGTTAGTTCAGGATGCGGCGGCATTGCACGCCGGTGAATTTGAAAAGGAGCTGGATCTCTTTGAAAGAATGACGATTGCGACCTTGGCCATGGGAGACTATCTGGCGCAAGGACTCTATGAATACATGACATATGGCATCGTCCGACAGGGGTCATAAAAGGAACGCTCCGGATTGCAGCAGCTTCAGCAAGCCGCGGCACCCCTGCTCAACATCGCGCCAGGTCCGCTCAAAATCCCGGGTGTACCACGGATCGGCGACATCTCCCGGGTGATCGGTATAATCCATCAGAAGGGACATCTTGCCGGAAGGATCTCCGCCGCAGATGCGATGCATGTTGCGGAAGTTGGCGCTGTCCATGCCGATCAGCAGGTCGTACTTATCGTAATCGCCTTTCTGAAGCCGTCGTGCCGTTTTTCCGGAACAGTCGATATCATGTTCTGAGAGCTTGCGCCGGACCGGGGAATATACAGGATTACCAAGCTCCTCGCTGCTGGTCGCTGCGGATGCAATCTCGAATCGACCCGAAAGGCCGGCTTTTGCCGCCATATCCTTCATAATAAATTCCGCCATCGGACTTCTGCAAATATTGCCGTGGCAGACAAAGAGAATCTTCATCATAAGGTTCCTCCGTCAAAATATTCCTAATGCGGTTCCGCTAAAATGGGTACTTTCCACTTTTTCGATTAGTTTCGGCTGAATAAGAGGGTATGTCCACTTGAAGGGTAATTCATTTAAAATTTCCACCTTTTCAATTTCCAGAGCAGGCAACGGCCCGAACTCATATATGTCGGCATAATATAGCATTCCATATGTCTCGTTTTCATCATCACGTACAGAATATACGCAGATTCGCTGCAAATCAAAATGGGTGGCTCCTGTTTCTTCCCATAATTCCCTTTTTGCCGTATCATCTATATTTTCGTTTGGTTCGCGATGGCCGCCAGGACATTCATAGGTATCGCGTTCTTTATGCTTGCAAAAAACCCATTGTCCATTATGCCTTGAAACGATGATTGCAAATTTTAATGGGCGATCTGCAACACTATCATGAAACTCATGAAACCTAACTTCCAGCATGGTTACTCCTCCTCTGCCTTTTAGATTTATTATATCAAAGTTTTCTACATCAAAAAAGACATATCTTCCCTTGGCGGAAAGTATGTCTTTTCTGCACCTGTGAGATGGTTTCTATCTGATCCTTGCAGTCACAAAAATGTGCGCATCGATAAACTATCTACATCTGCACCTGCGCCGGCGTCTCGCGCGGCGTAGGAAGCCGATCCGAAACAACATGAAAAAACCTCCCTTCAAAATCGGGAATTTTATATCGTATGAGGGCAGGCATGGGAATGTGAATGTGGAGCCGCAGCTCTTAATCTATGCTTGAATTCATAATATTGGTGCGCAGATTTCGCAATAATGCTCACTGATCATCTGCGCTACATAGCGTTCAAGAATCGGCCTTCTGTCATCAAATTCATGGTTTCTTTTCGACAACTCCGAAAATAGCTTCATCCATGCTTTTTGCACCGCGTCCGCCGTATGCTTTATTTTGAATACACAATATTTTCCGCCCATCGTCCTTCCAAACTGAATATACGCATCGTCAGCCGCAAATTCCTCCGGAACGACGAAACCTGTATCATAACGACAATTTCCAGGCTCTGTGGATTGAGGGTTATCCTGGGCTATCCCTAATATAATTGAACTTTCATTCAATAAGTTTTTCTCTCTAGCCCAACTTTTTAATTGTTCCATTACTTGCACATTCTCTGAACCGTAAGGCCCCGTTCTTCGTATATAAGCAATTTTATATGACGCTATCATTTCAATATTAATATCCATAACTTACCTTCCCCTTTAATAGAGTACACTGATATCGGAATTCATAATATAACGCTTTAAAATGGATATCAACTTATTTTTTAAAATTGTCGGATCATCTTCATCAGGGTTTTACCTAGCACTCTCGAGATGATTCCAACATCCTCCGGCGCTCAGGCGCGCTCCACAGGGGGCAGCGCCCGGGCTTTGCCCCCTTATGGCGGCTCCTTCGGAACCTGTAACCTCCGAAACGGTTATCCGTTGCATCGCAAGTAGTAACGTTAAAAGCAATTAAACGATGCAACTCGGATGGGGAAGAATTTCTTCCCCAAGCCCTATCTCGCCGGATGTTCGAATCATCTCTACTAATAGAAATGAAAAACCGATAGACATGAAGCGCTGCAAGTAGCTCATAGGGAACACGAGAGACAAAAAGATAAAGCGGGAGCGAATTATATCCTTCACCCTCTTGCGGTGGCTAGCATGCTTGAATGCGGGATGAGGGATGAGGGTTTCGGGGATGATGTAATTCAGGCGGCAGCTGCCATTACGAAGTATGAAACCGATTATTTTGAATATCTACATCGGGTAAAGCAGAATCCGCTGGCCAGAGCCGTCAAAATGGCTGACATGACTCATAATATGGATTTATCCAGGATGCCAACTCCCGCAGCTGGGTATTATCGAAGGATTGAAAAGTATAAGAAGAGCCTTGCTGCCTACTGACTGATGAATAATTGAGGACAGGTGCTCTGGAAGATCAGGCGTTTTCTGAGTGTTATCGGCAATGTTCAATAGGGGTTTGCAGAAAATGTATTAATTCCTTGTCTGGTGAGAACATATAGTCGAATTAAAATTTATCACTGGGAGGAAAGCAGATGAATAATAATGAGGAAATAATGAAATCAATTAATGAGCTTTTACAAGGCGAGTACATGGCAATAGAAAGTTTTAATAATTTTATATCTAGATTAGCAGACGGAAATGTAAAGAATACTTTTCAAAGCATTCAGAAACAACACAGAGAAAACATTGAAATAATCGCAACCTATATGCAAGACGAAGGAGGACAACCAGACGAAAATCTTGGAATAAAAGGCATAATGGGAGATATAAAGCTTAATATGGACTTAGGAGCGCAATCAGATGCCAAGGAGGTTATAGAGAAGGCCATCGGAGGAGAGACTCAGGGCGTAAACATGGCCGAAAAAGTATTGAGAGGCAAGTTAGATGATAAGTCAAGGGAATTGGCTGGCAACATACTACAAAATGACAGAAGATCCATTGAAAGATTAAAGAATTTATTATCATAATGACAGTAGGACCATCCTCGCGGTGGTTCTTTTCTTATCCTGCTGCAAAGCAAAAAGAGTCAATTAGGGAAATCAGTGAACTGGTAGGTCATTTATACACACGTCATAAGGAGAATCAAAAGAAACTAGATAGTATCAGGAAGACAATCGAAAAGTAAGCCTTTTGATTTGGTGTAAAACCGGGTGCAACTTTTTGTGCAATACCCCTTCTTAGGCCCGTAACGACCAAACAACGACCTCTCCCCATGTTTATTAGATTTATACGGGAAAATCAAAAACCCTGCAACCATTGAAATTGCAGGGTTTGTTTTGGCACTCCCGAGATGATTTCGCATCTGCTCCTTTCAGTCGCATCTACCGTCCTTCGCCTGCTCTCTTCAGCATGCTCGGACCACTCGCTGCCAAACAGTTCGCCGGACTGTTTGGTGACGCTCGTGCATTTTCATGTTCGAATCATCTCTACTTGAATACAAAAAAAGAAAATACTCTGAGACAAGACCAGAGTATTTTCTTTTTGTGGACACCGTGGAAAAAAGATTTCTTATCTTTCTCCAAAGAGAGCGCCAAATTCTCAAAATAAATCAGATTCTCCGCAGGCAATGACCAATTTTATGATGCCATAAATCCTCAGACTCTTCATGGCCGTGTTCAAATAATTATGCGGCTGTTTTCGGTCGATGTACTTGCCATTGATAATTCCTGCCCTGTTT
>CAMJRV010000039.1 GCA_946408315.1 uncultured Bacillota bacterium
GGATGTTGCTGCAATCTATAATGAATCTCCATCTACAATCAACCATTGGACGAAGAGGGTTCTCGATAAAGGGCCGAAAGCGCTCCGGGACGGAATCCATCCTGGCAGGCCGCCGAGGCTTGACGGTGAAAAATTGAGGCTGCTTTCTAAAATACTGGAACAAAGTCCAAAAACATACGGGTATGACAAGCTTTTTTGGGATGGCACTGCCCTCAGTCAATATATCCGTGATAATTACGGAATTGATCTGCAGGTGCGCCAGTGTCAGCGCCTGATTCATCATCTCGGGTTTGCGCTGCGGCGTCCTCGGACATTTTCAAAAGGATCTACCCTTTCCGAAAAAAGAGACGATTAAAAAACGTTAAATAGAATAACAGTTTCAAACTGAGCCCCTTGCGGGGAGAACGGCCACAGAATCTATGACCGATAAATTAAGACGCTAATTGATCTTAACATATATTTTCTGAAAATTCAACCTAGTTCGTTAATTTTTTCTTCCTTCTTTGCCATTTTTTTAGAGAAATTATTTTTATTCCAGAATAACCATACTATCATCACCGTCGAAATCCAATTATGGCCACCCGTAAAACGGGTGGCCATAATTACCTGTTTTACGAGTGGTCATGATTACCGGTTGACAGAGGGAGGCATAAGGTCTATATTGTAGTAGACCAGGTGGTATAGACCGCGTGGTATATGATGAGAAGGGAGCGGAATTATGAAGAAAAAATCCTTTGACCGGAGAGAGCATTTGCTTGCGGCAGCTTTGGATGAGTTCATTGCATACAGCTATGAAGAGGCCTCCCTGAACCGCATTATTAAAAATGCCGGGATCAGCAAGGGTACCTTCTATTATCATTTTCAGGATAAACAGGCGCTATACCTGTCTCTGCTCCAGTCTGCCGCCGATGCAAAGATCGAGTTTCTGGAAGGAGCGCTTGCGGAGGATCTTCACAACGACGATTGGAACCTCTTTGAAATCCTGAGGCATCAGGCCCGGTTCGGCGTCGAATTCGCGAAAAGCCACCCCAGCTACTACCTGTTTGGACTGATGTTTCTCAGGGAAAAAGGCAACGAGATTTACAGGACGGCGATGGAAAGCCTGGACGACCTTTCCGATTCCTATTACGATGACCTGCTGGAACGGACAATGGAACGGGGCGATTTCAGGGAAGGGGTTTCCATAAAGTTTATAAAACGGATCCTGCCCTTTACGCTCTACCGCTTTGACGAAATATTTGACGTAAAGAAAGATGAGATCGATTTTGATCTCATGATCCGGAATTTCGACACTCTGATCGATTTTATGGAACATGGACTAGCGAAAGCATAGTCAGAAGGGAGCCAACAGGGAAAAGAAAATGGTTATTTTACGGGCTGAAAATCTGTCAAAAAGCTATCAGATGGGTGAAATTGAAGTGAAAGCGCTTCAGGACGCCTCATTTGAAATACAGGAGGGAGAGTTTGTGGTCATTCTGGGACCCAGCGGGTCCGGGAAGAGCACCCTTCTGAATATCATCGGCGGGATGGACCTGCCGACCGGGGGAAAGGTTTTCCTGCGCGGCGAGGAAATTACGGCTTACAGTGAGAAGGAGCTGACTGAATACCGCCGCAACAAGGTGGGCTTTGTCTTCCAGTTCTATAACATCATGGCCAACCTGACGGCGGAAGAAAATGTTGAGCTGGCCACTGAAATTTCAGAGGACCCTCTGCCCATCGGCGAGATCATGGAGGCGGTGGGCCTTTTCGATCGGCGGGATCATTTTCCGGCGCAGCTGTCCGGCGGCGAACAGCAAAGGGTCTCCATTGCGAGAGCGGTGGCGAAAAATCCGGAAATCCTGCTGTGCGACGAGCCCACCGGGGCGCTCGACTTCAACACAGGCATCACGATACTCGGTCTGCTTCGAAAGGTAAACCGCGACATGCGGAAGACCGTCATCGTCATCACCCACAATTCGGATATCGCATACATGGCGGACCGGGTGATCAGGATGAGAAGCGGAATGATTGTCGAAGACCATATCAATGAAAGCCCGATGGCAGTAGAGGACATCAAATGGTAAGCGGCCAGAAGAAGAATAAAAGCGGGAAAGGCTTCCGCCTCCGCAAGACAGATACCATGCTTGTCCGCATGATCGGGCAGTCCAAGGGGCAGTTTATCGCGGTGCTGACCATCATCGTCATGGGGATTACAACCTACACCGCTCTGAACATGACCTCTGTCAATATGAACAATACGGTGGAAACCTATTATAGAGAAAACAACTTTGCCGACCTGTTCGTCCAGACCGCCCCGATTCCGGGGCAGCTGCCGGAAAAGCTTGAAAATATCAGGGGAATCAGAACGGCCCAGGGCAGGATCACCATGGACGTTCCACTGGTGACGGACGACGGGAAAGAACGTGTTAACCTCCGGCTGATCACCACCACCGGATCGGAAAAAGAGCTGGACCGATCCACGCTTTTGAAAGGGAAAATGATCTCCGGCAAAGGCAGTGAGGTGATGCTCATCGAACAGTTTGCCAAAGCCCGGGGCATCGATGTCGGCGATAAGATCAAAATTCAGGCAGGCGGAGTGCAGCGCACCCTTGAGGTGGCGGCAATCGTCGCCAATCCGGAATACATTTATCTGATGGAAAACGGCCAGTCCATCATGCCGGACGATAAGAACTTCGGCGTGGGATATGTGCCGGAACAGTTTGGACAGCAGATTGCGGGCTTGCCGGGAAACTTTAACGAAATCCTGATCCGCTATGAGGACGGCGTGGATGAAGAGGCGCTGATCGACGACGTGGAAAACGCATTGGACCTGTATGGAGTCAGGCAGATCGTAAAGCAAAAGGACCAGCTGAGCAATTCGATCATCGAACAGGAACTGACCCAGCTGGATTCGATGGCGGACACCATTCCGATCCTGTTTCTCCTGGTCGCAGGGCTGATCCTGATGATGATGCTCGCCCGGCTTGTGAAAAAGGAAAGAATCAAAATCGGCGTGCTGAAGGCCATCGGGTATCGGGACCGCCAAGTGCTGTTTCATTACGTGAAGTATGCCCTGATTTCAGGGATACTCGGCGGAGCCCTGGGTTCGGTCCTCGGGATGGCGCTGGCAGGCGGAATGACGAGGCTGTATCTGGAATATTTCCATATTCCGCTTTTGAGGATTGAATTTTATTATTCCTATCTGGCCTATGCCGTGCTCCTTTCCGCTGCGTTCTGCGCGCTGTCGGGGATGATCGGAGCCAGAGGAGCCCTTAAAATCGCCCCGGCTGACGCGATGCGGGCGGAAGCGCCGAAGACCGGAAAGCGAATCCTGCTGGAGAAGCTTCCGTTCTTTTGGAAATGCCTTTCCTTTAGCAGCAAAATGATCAGCAAAAATATATTCCGAAACAAAAAGCGCACCCTGTTCGTGCTGGCGGGAATCACCCTCACCTACGCCATGATGCTGTTTACAAGCAGTATGCCGGACGTGATGAATCAGATGATGAACGAGCACTTTAAGGAGTTCCAGAAGATGGACTACAACATCAGCTTCCGCAGCCCGGTGGGAAAAGAGGCGGTGCGGGACATGACCCATCTGATCGATGTGGATTACATCGAGGGAAAGCTGGAATATCCGTTTGAACTGACCAATGGCAACAAAAAACAGGCGGTGAGCATCATCGGTCTTTCCCGGGATACGAAATTCTATTCTTTCCGGGGCGCCGGCGGAGAGAAGAAGGAAATTCCGAAACAGGGGTTGCTGATTACGGAAAATCTGGCAAAGGCGCTGGACGTCAAAACAGGGGATATGATTCTGGTCAAGAGCTATATTCCCAACCGGGACGACGTTTCCCTTCCTGTGAAGGGCATCATCAAGCAGGCGCTGGGGATCAACGCCTATATGGACATAGACGCCATGGGAGAAGCTCTTCTGGAAAAGAACCTGATCAACGGCGTCTACGCGGATTCCCGGGATCCGAACATCAATGAAGAGCTGATCCGGGCCGGAAACGTCGCTTCGGTCATGTCCATCGCAGATACGAGAGCCGTTTACGACGAATATATGACGCTGATGGCCCTGTCCATCGGAGCCATGGTGGTCTTCTCCGGCATCCTGGGCTTCTGCATCGTATACAACGCGACGATCGTGAGTCTGGGAGAGCGGGAGATGGAATTTTCCTCTCTGAGGGTGCTGGGTTTCAGCAATCTGGAGATCTTCTTCATGATCGTGCGGGAGAATACGGTCATCATGGTCCTGGGAATCCTCCTGGGCATTCCGACAGGCTTTCTCATGGCGAAGTACAGCACGGCGGCGTTCAGTACGGACCTTTATACGCTGGACATGAGCCCGACCCTCAATGCACTGGTCATGGCGGGCGTCTATACGGTAGGCTTCATCTTGCTGGCTCAGCTTGCGACCTACCGGAAAATCCGGAAGCTGGATTTTCTGCAGGCGCTGAAGAATCGGGAAGCCTGAAGATAGAGATAGAGAAATAATCGGCGGGAGCTTTAGAACTGCTGAATGAGATAAAGTATTGAAATTTAGGAAAGGGATAGAAGAGTATGAAGCTGTTTCAGAATAAAAAATGGATTGCCATAGGGCTCGGAGGAATTCTGGTGGTTGCCGCGGCTGCCGCAATGACTGTAAATTCGGGAGTGGCGGTGGAGACTGCCGCCGCAGAGCAGGGGGAAGTAACGAAACTCCTGAAGGAGACCGGGACGGTGGAATCGAAAAGCAGCATTACGGTCACCGCAAAGAACTCCGGTGAAATAAAGGGAATGGCGGTCTCCGAAGGAGCTCAGGTTACGGCCGGAGATCTGCTGATGGCCGGAGGCGGGTCGAGCGCGGCGCTGGATATCAAGAGCCAGAAGGCGGAGCTGTCCGGCCTGCAGGCACAGTACAGTCAGGCGAGAGAGCTTGCGGACAAAAATAAAGCGCTCTATGAGCAAGGGGCCCTGAGCTATCAGGAGTATAACGCGGCCAATACGGCTGCAAAGCAGCTGTCGGCGCAGATTGCGGCGCTCCAGTATTCCATCGAGAGCTATGCGGAATCCACCGGAGCCGGAGGGGTAACGGCGCCCATCAGCGGCGTGCTTACTGGAGTTTTCGTGAAGGAGGGAGAATCGGTCGCTGCCGGAGCGCCGCTCTTTGAGATTTCAAACCTGGATGACGTCTACGTAAAGACCGACTTTATCGCCGAGGACGCAGACCTGATCCGGGAAGGGGATCCTGTGAGGATATATAATGAGGACGCAGGCTTTTCCGACGATCTGGGAGTTGTCAAAAAGGTTTTCCTGAAGGCGGAAGATAAAATGTCCGATCTGGGCGTGGCTCAGAAGCGTGTAACGGTGGAGATTTCTTTCGGAACGGCGGAAAAGATCCGGCTGGGCAGCAATGTGGAAGTGGAGATTGCCGTGGAGAAAAAGGAGAATGTCCTGCGGATTCCTGATCTGGCGGTCTTTGAGAAGGACCGGAAGGATTTTGTCTACGTCGTGCAAGGCGGCAAGGCCGGCCTGCGGGAGGTAAAAACAGGACTTGAGGGAGAGGATTACACGGAGATCGTCTCCGGCCTGTCGGCAGGAGAGCTGGTGATCCTTTCGCCCGGCGACGATATTTCCGACGGGATCAGAGTGAAAGGAACAAAATGATAGGAACAAAATGATAGCGTGAGGCCGTCTAAGAAATAAGTCAAAAAATGAGGGGAGAAAATCATGGGTGAGGGGATAGAAAATGCGGAATAAAGTTTTTGATACGATCGACAGGTTATTTTTATCGGGGGCTCTTCTGGTGGGAGCGGCAGTCGTCCTTTTCCTCATTACGGGATGCGCGGCCGGACCGGTAGAGCAAACCCCGGAAAAATCTCAGGAAAACAGCGTCCTTGTCTATGCGTCCGAGGATGGAATTTACGAGAGGGAGCTGATCCGGGACGGAACCCGTACCGATGGGGAATCGAGGCTGCTTTATAAGGGGAAGTCCCTTTCCGGCCCTGTTTTTTCCGAGGACGGAACGAGGCTGATTTTCAGGCAGACACTGGAACCGACCCAAGCGGAAAGGGATGCGGGAACGTCCCGGAGCGTTCTTTACGCTCATGACTTTTCCAGCGCCCAGACGGTCAAGCTCCTTGAGGACCCGGTTTCCTACTGCGCAGGCCCCGGCGGATCTTTTCTGGTCTCCACGGCCGAGGGCCGGGTGATGAAAGCGGATTTCAATCTTCAGGAGCGGGACGGAAAGACCGAGCTGATTCCAGAAATGGAAGCGCTCGCTTTAGGTGCGGAGGCTGTGCCGGAAAAGGCCAGCATTACGTCCGTTCTCTATGAAAATCTGAAGCCGTCGCCGGATTTCCAATATCTCGCTTACAATATTACCGTTCACGATGACGATATCGTAGATGAAAACTGGGAAGGAGGCCGCCACAGCGGCGTTTACAGCGGCGGCCTTTACCTTCTGGATCTGAAAACGGGGAAGACCGCTGTGATCGTGGAGCCCATCCTTTCCTTCGAATCCGGCTCCGGGATGGGAAACAATCCGGAGCCGGGCCCCTGGTCCCGGGACGGCAAGGTCCTGTGCGTCTGGGATAAGGTTCAATCCGGATCGATGACCGCAGACGGAACGGCGTGTTTCTTCTATCATGCCGATACGGGCAAAAGAACAGAATACGGGGAATATGGAGGCCTTCTTGCCTACGATGAAAATATCAGCTTTTCCGGGGAAGGGACCGCTGTGGTGCTCGGAGGCGGAGGAAGGGATATGTTTGAAAATAAGTGGCTGGATTACATCAGTGATTACAGCGGAAGCAAGGTGCAATCCAGCGTGCTGGAGGAGATCGAAACGGCCGGACTCATACCCGCCATGCCCCGGCTTTCCGCAGACGGAGAAACCCTGTATTTCGCGGCGGTCGAAGAGCAATCCCTGTCTCGAAGCTATCGTGAGGGAGAGTTTCCGGGATGGGATTACAGCAGCGTCTATCCGCTGAAACGGCAGCTTTACTCCATGAAGCTTTCCGGGGACCGGCAGATTGTTCCGATCACATCGGATTCGGAATACCGCTGTGAAAGCCCGGTTTTACTGGGAAATGAAGAATACCTGGTCTTTGGGAGAGGCAGTGCGAAAGAATATGACGGAAAGATGGAAATCTGGATGACGTCCGTTGACGGCAAGCAGGAGACCAAGCTGGCGGAATGGACAGAGCCGGCAGACGCGGATGTCTGGATGACGGACCGGTACGATGATTACTATGGCAGAGGCGATTGGCGCGGAATCTTCACGGTGTACGGCGCCTCGGAATGAAAGGAAGTGTCTCATTGAGTGTGAAGACAAATGCGGTAAGGATGCTGGATGCAAAGAAAATATCATATGCGCTTTATGAATATGACGCCCCCGACGGGTTCCTGGACGGTGTTTCCGTAGCCAGAGCGACGGGGATCGAACCGGAAAGAGTGTTCAAAACCCTCGTCACCCAGGGAGCCAGCAGAGAATATTACGTCTGCGTCATCCCGGTGGACCGGGAACTGGACCTGAAAAAGGCGGCGAAGCATTTCGGGGAAAAGAAGCTCGAAATGATCCCTGCCCGGGATATCACCAAGGTGACCGGCTACATAAAAGGAGGCTGTTCTCCTGTGGGCATGAAAAAACCGTTTAAAACCGCCGTCGACGGCAGCGCCGAAATCTTTGATCGAATCGTCGTAAGCGCCGGCAAGGTGGGACTTCAGATGGAACTGCCGCCCCAAAGCCTGATGGAGGCCATATCGGCCGGATTTGCCGACCTGGTGGTGGAACTGTGATACTCAGGAAAAAAGGCAAGGAAAAGAAGCCGGGCAAAAAAAGAACCGAGAGGGTGGAAGCGCCTCCGGTTTCTTTTTTTACTTGTTTACTTGTATGATTAGGAGTTGACTTGACTTAATCTTCGTTCTTCTTATCTTGAAGCTTTTCTCTCGCTTCGGCCTCGAAGGAGTCAAAGGCATTGCATGAACCTTCCGAAGAACATCCGGAACACCCTCCGCAGCAGCTTCCGCTTTTCCGGTCCTTGCGGATTTTCGCGATGGCCAGTATGACGGCCAGCAGGATCAATCCCCCGATGATATAGTTTATCATAATTTCCGGCCTCCTTTCCTTATGTACGACAGCCGAAACCGAAATCCTTTAGGTTAGTACAAGCTAACCGCCGGTCAAATTATTTGGTTAGTAATAACTAACCTTATGGTTCAATCTTACTACGACATTTCCCATTTGTCAACACCATTTATTTATATTTGTTTCAGAGTTATGATTTACATAGATAAAGCCGAGCCGTGGTGTTCTCAACGTCCCTTCCAGGGACTCCGACTCGCTCCGCTCGCTGCTGTCCGTTTTGCCATCAAAGCTGCTCTGCACCTTTGGGCAAAAAGGCAACGGGAGACCTGATACCTTGTACCGAGCTTATGCGGAGCTTCCGCGTAGCATACAAGCGAGGGAGGCTCCCGTGAGAACACCACGGCTCGGCTTTGGCTGTGAATATAATAAATCGGTGAAAAATAAAAGTTCCCGGGCAAATACCCGAGAACTTTTACAAAGTGTGTATCTATTATAAGGAAGGATTATGCGTTGTCTGGCTGAGCGCTCCTTACTTTCTCTATTGTAGGACTGTTTTGTGTTGTTTTTGTGTAGAAGATGTGGTAATCGGATAAAAATAAAGACAGGGGTACCGGAATCCTCAAGGGGCGTGTATTGACAGAGAAGGAAGAGAGACTGTAATATGAGATTAAAACGATTGATGACGGGACCTCTGAAGGATACCCGGGCTATGAAAATGGAGGAAAAGGCTACATGAAGAAATTTTTTGGATCTGCGGCAATTGCCCTGCTTATCGTGCTCCTGCTGGCGGGCTGTGCGCAAAATCAGGCCGGAGGCGCGGCATCGGAGAAGGAAAAGGGAGGCAAGCTGCAAATCGTCGCAACGCTTTTCCCTCAGTATGATTTTGCAAGGCAGATTGCAGGGGACAAAGCCGAGGTTATCCTGCTGCTTCCGCCGGGCGTTGAAAGCCACTCCTTTGAGCCGACCCCGTCGGATATTATAAAGATCAACAGATCGGACCTGTTCATCTACACTGGAGAAGCTATGGAGATCTGGTCCGGGAGGATCATTGACGGCATGAAGAGCGCAGGCTCTGAAAGTCTCGTCCTGAACGTGTCCCAGGGAATCGAGCTCGCGGATGACGGAGTCGTAGACCCCCATATCTGGACCGATCCTGTCAACGCAGAGGCGATGGCTGCCAATATCCTCGAGGCTCTGTGCAGCCTTGACCCTGTCAATGCGGATTATTACAGAGCGAACGCCGCCGACTTTTCCGCAGCCCTTTCCGACCTCGACGCGGAGTTCCGAACGATCGTGGATAACGGTAAAAGAGATAAAATCATATTCGGGAGCAGGTTCGCCCTCCATTATTTTGTAAAGCGGTATGGGTTGACCGCGGAGTCAGCCTTCGACTCCTGCTCGTCGGAGACGGAGCCGAGCGTCAGAGCGGTGGCCGAGCTGATCGAAAAGATCAAGAAAGAAGGAATCCCGGTCATCTATTACGCCGAACTGGAGGATCCCAAGATCGCCAGGGCAATCAGCGCTGAAACCGGAGCAAAGCAATTGCTGTTCCACTCCTGCCACAACGTAACAAAAGAAGAACTGGAGGAGGGCGCCACATATTTGTCCCTGATGAAGCAGAATGCCGAGCACCTGAAAGAGGGGCTGGAATAAATAGGCCTCTTCTGTCTGATCGGCATGATTCCAAAGAAGGAAAAGGGGTAGAATAGAGTGGAACTCGATTGACAAGAACCAAAATTTGGGGATATAATGAGCATATATTTTGGTGTCGGATTTTATCGGAAATGATAGGAGGGTGCAGAGAAATTGGATATTTATATTGCACGGCAGCCGATATTCAGCAGAGACATGAGTATTTTCGGATATGAGCTTCTCCACCGCGGGAGTTCCAACAATTACTACGAGCATCAGGATCACAGCGGAGCGACTGCCGAACTGGTCCAAAACTCCTTTGTGTTTCTCGACTTTGATGATCTGACGGACGGGACCAGAGGCTTCATCAATTTTACTCAGGATTTGCTGGAAGCGGGAATCCCGAATATCTTGCCAAAAGAAAAAATTGTCGTAGAAATACTGGAGACGGTAGAGGCTACCGACGCGATCATCGAGGTCTGCCAGAGGCTGAAACAGGAAGGCTACATTCTGGCTCTGGATGATCTGATCTTTGACAGGAGCGACTGTGACTATACCCCTCTCATAGAGCTGGCTGACATCGTGAAGATCGAATACCCTACCACAGACAAAACGAAGCAGCGGGAGCTGATCAACAAGTATCGGAACCGCATTACCTTCCTTGCGGAAAAGGTGGAGACCAGGGAAGAATTCAAAGAGGCGGCTGAATTCGGATACGATCTGTTCCAGGGATATTTTTTCTGCAAGCCCGTTATGATGAAATCCAAGGGAATCGCTTCTTTAAACATCCACCTGATAGAAATCCTGAAGGAACTGCAGAAATCGGAACCCAGTTTCTTCAAGATTTCCGAGACCATAGAAAAGGACCTGGGCATCACCTATAAGCTGCTGAGAATGGCAAATTCCATTTTCTACGGCGCAAAATCTGAAATCACGAGTCTGCAGCAGGCCATCGTCCGGCTGGGGATTCAGGAGATGAAACGCTGGATCTCGATTCTTCTCATCAAGGATTATGAAAATGAGGAAAACAGCGAGCTGATCAAGCTTTGCCTCCTGCGGGGAAAACTGCTTTCCCTGATGGGCCACGAGATGAAGAGCGACATGCCGGAGACGGATTTCTTCTTCACAGGAGTGCTCTCTTCCATCGATATCATCATGGATCAGGATATGGAAACGATCCTGACGGACCTGCCTCTTTCCGACAACGTAAAACAGGCGCTTTTGGGCGAGCAGACAAAGCTGAGGGAATGCCTGGATATAACGCTTCTTTACGAGCGGCTGGAGTTTGACGAAGCCATGGCCAAGCTTGCGAAGATGGGAATCGATCTGCGCCGGTTTACGGAGATTTACATCGAAGGCCTGGAGTGGCAGCGGACGACAGGCTGGCAGAGCGGAGATTAAGTTTAAAAATAAAACACCGGGCGCTTGGTTGCGGCGCCCGGTATTTGTTATCGAGAAGGCTTTGATCTATCGGTATTTACACATTCAGCATGGATAAAATATCATCTTTATGTTTTGCGCCAACGGTAGTGTTTACTACTTTGCCTCCCTTGAATACGGCGAGCGTCGGGATGCTCATTACCCGGAACTTTGCCGCCAGCTCGGGTTGTTCGTCTACGTTGACCTTGCCTACCTTCGCGTGGGTGATCTCTCCGGCTATTTCATCGATGAGGGGTGAAACCGCCTTGCAGGGGCCGCACCATGCCGCCCAGAAATCAACGAGTACAGGCT
>CAMJRV010000040.1 GCA_946408315.1 uncultured Bacillota bacterium
GTATGAAATTAAAAAACTTCATACTTAAACATCGAAATCATTTTTGTATTTGGCTTGAAGGATAAAAATATTTTGCGAATCTAAAAAATTCAACTACTACAAGATGAATTCTAGTTTATATATCGCATTATCCATAAATCAGGCTACTCAGGGGTTTGATATGAACCTTCCATTATGTTTAATTTGTGAAGTGAGAGTTCGGCCCCCCTACATTTTTGGCTGACATCCAAATCTCGTACACTTCACAAAAATCCCAGAATCTGGTAAAACTAGATTCTGGGATTTTTCTATGTACGGGGGCAAGAGAACGAGAACCTGAACAGGCGAGAACGTAGGCGAAGGTACCGTCAAGTATTTTGCGCAAAATTGATTTTACCGCCTGGCAGCCGGCTATTAGCCAGCCAGGTTTTCTGATTCGGATTCTTCTGTGCAGTAATTTTCAAGGTGTTTCATATTCATATACCGCTTTACACCCCACTGAGTCCCAGTAACATGACGTAAGCGGGCACAGACGAGCATCAGGGCGGAATTTCCATCAGGAAAGGTGCCAACTACTCTGGTTCGGCGCTTGATCTCCCGGTTGATCCGCTCAACGAGGTTTGTGGTGCGGATCTTTAGCCAGTGTTCATAAGGAAACGCCATGTAAGTCAGAGTTTCTTCGACGCCTTTTTCCAGTTTATCTGCAGCCTCTTTGAGCTTCATTTGCCTGAGTTCTTCAATAACGGCCTTAGCCTTTTCTCTGGCTGCTTTCTTGCTTTCCTGGCTATGAATCGCTTTGAGCATTTTGGCTACAGGTTTCATTTTCGAGCGAGGAACGACGGAAAACATATTGCGGTAAAAATGAACAACACAGCGCTGATATTTTGCATCAGGATAGACTTCCCCGATCGATTCCAGCATTCCAAGGCACTTGTCACCGATCACCAGCTTAACCCCACAAAGGTCTCTGCTCTTCAACCATTTGAAAAACTCAGTCCAGCTGGCCTTGTCCTCTTTCATACCTTCCATAGCTCCAATGACTTCACGATATCCGTCTTCATTGACACCAATTGCAATCAGGATGGCTACATTCTCGTATTCACCACCCCAGTTTCGCTTAAGATAGATCCCATCAACATATACATAAGCGTAGGAGCCATGGGTAAGCTGTCGGTTTCTCCAGTTTTCTATATGTACATAGGCTTTCTTGTTGAGCTCGCTAATGGTAGAAGGAGATACTTTTGTACCCCACAGTGCTTCGGTGATGTCTTCAACGCGACGAACGGATACGCCGGCCAGGTACATTTCAATCAATGCTTCTTCCACGGAGCTTTCTCTACGACGATAGCGTTCAATGATAGCTGTTTCAAAAGCAACCCCTTTGAGTTTAGGCATCTTCAAAGTCACTTCACCGGACGTTGTTGTCAGGTTTCTGTCGTAATGCCCGGCACGGTAGCCTTCACGTTCGGCTGTACGCTCGTATTTGCTTGCGTTGATAAGTTCTTCGGCTTCCTTTGTTAATGTCAATATAAAATTCCCCAAAAATGATCGTGATTTTTCCCCACTTAAATTTTTGGAAGGGGCAGGGATATTTTCCCCGCCCCGATCCGTTGAACTGTAGCATTAACGAGCCGCAGTCTTCTTTTTCTCATACCAACACAGTCTTTTCCTTAACTGCTCATAAACATCCTGCTCGGTGTACTGGATTTCATGGCTCTCATCATCCATAATACGGCTCTCATACTGTTCCAGCAGCTCTTTTTCAAGTTCTGCAGGCACAGATGTTCTCATGCCGGCAAGGATTTTTCTCACATCGGATCTGTTCATGCCGACACCTCACTTTCTCCGTCGATCAGTCCGTTTTCCAAGACGGCGGATGCCTCCTGGGATTCGGATTTCCTTGGCCGCCCGCGTTTATGCATACCAGCCGAGTTGATCCTTTCTTTCATACGGTAGCTGTCGCCGTCAATGGCAACGAAGCTGCAGTGATGGACAAAACGGTCCAGTATTGCCGAAGCCAGAACCGGATCAAAGAGAACATGGCCCCACTCACTGAATTCCTTGTTGGACGTAATGACCGTCGAATTGATCTCATACCGCTTGGAAATGACCTCATACAGGTCGTCCACACTTGTTTGGTTCAGCTTTTTCAGCCCGAACTCATCCAGGATCAGCAAGTCCGGCTGCGTATACTTTTTCAGCTTCTGGCGGAAAGAATTATCAGCCCTTGAGAGATACAGCTCTTCCATCATATCGGAAAGGGTTGTGAACAGAACGGAGTATCCCTGCTCGATGGCCTTCACGCCTACTGCGATTGAAAGATGTGTCTTGCCTGTCCCCGGAAGCCCGATGAACGCAATGTTCTCCCGCTTCCGGATAAATTCGCAGGTGCCGAAGGCGTAAATCTCCTGCCGGTTAAGTCCCGGCTGCCAGGAAAAGTTGAATTCCTCGATGGTCTTGTGCTGTGGGAATTTCGCCCTCCGTATCAACTCATTCCGGCGGTTCCTGCCGCGGTTCAGGTGCTCGTCATTGATGATAAGCTCAAGGAATTCAACATAGGAGAGACTCTCCTTGATTGCCTGCTCCACGCGCATATCCACAGTCTGAACCATGCCGGCTAAATTAAGCTTTCTGATTTTCACAGCAAGGGAATCATTCATGGGAGATCACCCCCAATGCTGTGATTCTGCGGTATTCGTTGAGATCCCTCACTTTGGACACCGGAAGGCTTTCAGCACTGCGGCAATATCCGCTGTCGCCGATGGGCAGCACATCAAGCCCTTTTTCACATATGGACTTTACTGTCTGATAGGAAATGCTGCCGTAATGGCAGGCCCGCAGGCAAGCCTGGTTGATCGCCTCATCCGGATATTTTTTCTTAAGGCTGAGGATTCCGTTCAGGGCGCGGGTGCTGCTCTGGAGATTGGCCGTATTTGCCTTCACGTGGTGCTCAAAGAATTCGGCGGCGCCTTGGCCTATTGAATAAATCTTCGGCCTTATGCTTGACAGTATCTCAGCCTGTGATATATTTTTACTTGATGGATAATGGCTTTTATCCGTAATGTGCTCGCCCTTCCGCTTCGTTTCCAGCGTGTGGAGGGCGATTTCATTTCCTTTGAAGTAGACCTTCAGCAGGTTGTTCACCCCGATTACGTCAACCTTGCAGCCAACGTACTGGTATGGTACCGAATAGTAGTTGGCCCGGTAGCTTATGTGGCATTGGGTTCCTACGACCGCGGTATCCGATGCGGACATCGAGAAATCCGAAGCAGGCAGTCCGCCGAGCGATGCTGCTTCTTTCTGGCGGAATTCGGCAGCAGGTATTTTCTGAGTCGTCCCATGGACTCTCTGGTTGGCCGTCCTTTCAAGCCAGTCTGCCAGAAACTTTTCGGCTTCTTCAAGATCGGCGAAATCACGCTCTTTAAAGCAGTTGTCTTTGACATATTTTACTGCGGCTTCCACTTTACCCTTATCCGTAGGAGTATATACCCGGCATGGTTCCGGCAGGAATCCGTAGTGCTTTGCGAATTCCGCATAGGTGCGCTGCATCAGCGGTTCGTAAAAATCCGCCTCTGTCACACCGGCCTTTAAGTTGTCAATCTTGATGATTTTGGGTACGCCCCCGAAATACCGGAATGCGCATGTATGGCACATAATGAACGTTCTCACGCTTTGATCCAGTGTGATTTTCACGTACATATACCGGGAATAACTGAGCACCATAATGAAAATCCAGGCTTTCCGTATCTTCCCTCCGACATTCAGTGTCCCGATGCTCCCGAAATCAACCTGCGCTTCTTCGCCCGGCAGGGAATGCAGAACCATGAACACGTCCTGCTTCGGCGGCCTGTGCTTCTGGACGTAATGCCTTACGCCGCTGTATGTCCCGGTGATCTCATGGTCACGGATCAGATCCTGGTAGATCCTCTTGGTTGTCAGCCCCTTTTCCATTTTGGCGAGTATGTAATCCTTGTACGGATCGAACTGGGAAAGGTACTCTTTCCTGGGCACTTCCGCATACCCCCCTTCCTGTGATCCGATGACTTTTCTGACGGTTTTTCTGTCAATGTCAAGGATCCGGGCTATCTGTGACTTGTTGTAGCCCTGCTCATAAAGTGTCTTAATCGTTGTTTGCATGTGTACCTCCAACATGAATAAAATTACCTCCTTCGTTAGGAGATTTTTCACGTTTTCAGTATAGCAAAAGTGGGGAAAAATCTCGGTCCGAATTGGGTATTTTTATTATGTCATTAACATCCTTCTCCAAAAGACCATTCAAAGTCTCTTCTACGCTGGATCGAACCAGTTCCTTCAATTCGTCTTTGATTATTCCCTCGTTTAGTTGTATAATTTTTTCAGACATGTTCCTAAGCCTCCTTTGGCAGTTTGTTTGTGGTGAACTAATTTTACCAAACGGCTTTGGGCATGTCTATTTTTTACCCTTTATTCAATTTGCGCAATTTATTGTACCTTATCAAACAGTCCGGTGGACTGTTTCGCAGAGAGCGGCCCAAGCCGCCTGAACGAGGCGGCGCAGGGCGGCAGATTTGCGAAGCAAAGATGCGAAGTCCTCTTGCCCATTTTACGCAGCTTCAGCTGCAATGTAAAATACGACAGCGTAGCGAATGCAATGAGCGGAAGAGCAAGCATAGCTTGCGTTGCCTGCACCAGAAAGATAGGATAAAATAGATTTATTTGCCTGTCAGCTTCACTCTGTGGGATTCGAACTCTCAAAAATAACGCAACAAAAATACATGTCCAAGGCTTTAGAAATATGACCTCGGGTTTTTCATATAAAAACCAACTTGCAGATGCTTCTTGATTTGAAATCTATTCTGCTCCAGGGTATAATATCTTGAAGATAAAAAAGGTGCTGGTATGTGTGAACATAGATTCAATCTGCACAGACAATGCAGTGATTCAGCAGGAGAAGCAGCGTTTTAACCGGACATTGTTGACCCGTTCCTGGCGGCCGTATTTATCGGTTGCCGCTCAGCCTGCAAATGGAAATTATCGCTCAAAAGGCCAGTCTAACAAGAGGAATAAAAATGCCAAAGAAAAAAGCCTTTAACAGTAAAGCAATTTTTTTGTCGGATAAGGTTCGACTTCAGCTTGAAATGATACCGCAATATCCCTGTACGATCATAGAGGCCCCCATGGGCTATGGCAAGACGACGGCGGTGAGGGAATATCTGAAAACGACAGGCGCACGCGTCCTGTGGCAAAAGGTTTTCAGCGAATCGGTTTCCGGCTTCTGGCTGGCATTCTGTCGGCAGTTTGGGGAGCTGGATGCCCTGCGGGCGGAGTATTTGCGGCAGCTCGGCTTTCCGGGCGACAGCATGACGAAGGAAAAAGCGCTTGAACTCATTGCGGGCGCGCTTCCGTCATCCGGCGTGATTTGGGTCGTCGATGATTATCATCTTGCGGACTGCCCTGAGGTGGCGGGCTTCATCGAATACCTGCTTTGGAACGAGCTATCCGACCTTCATATCGTTCTGACCGCGCGTTACGCGCACTTTATCAATCTGGAGGAGATGGCGCTCAAGGGATATGTAAATCATATCCGAAAGGACGCGCTCGAGCTGACACAGGCGGATATCGTCTCCTATTATCGCCTCTGCGGACTGTCCCCCAAAGACAATGAGGTGCGCCGGCTTTACGCCTACACCGAGGGCTGGATCAGCGCGCTGTACCTTTTAATGCTCAGCTATCAGGCGGAGGGGGAATTTACCGCGCCGCCCAATATCACGGCGCTGATGGAAAAAACAGTGTATGCACCCCTTTCCGACGAGATCAAGGATTTTTTGATGACCGTCTGCTTTTTTGACGCGTTTACGCCCGAGCAGGCGGCGCATATGTGGCAAAAGGGCGGCAGTGAGAAGCTGATGGAGGAGATTATAGGCGCAAACGCCTTTATCGCCTGGGACGGGCGGAGCGGCACCTATCAGACGCACCGGATTTTTGCCGAATTTCTCAGGGGCCTTTTTGAGCAGAAGCCGCCGGAGGAAAAACAGCGCCTGTACGGGCGGGCGGCGGCGTGGTACCGGCAAGCCGGGGACTATATTCCGGCTATGGCATATTATGAGCTTGCGCAGGATTTTGAAGGCTTGCTGACGGCTTTGGAGCTTGACCAGGGGCACAGTCTGCACAATGAGCACAAGGAAAAGCTCATTGCGTACATGGAAGCTTGCCCTGATACCCTTCGGCAAGCACACCCGGTGGCCCTGCTGGTCTACGCCATCTGCCTGTTCTCCTACAACGAAACGGAGCGGTTTGGCGCGACCTGCGTGGAGCTGTCCGGCGTTCTGAGCAGCGGCGCGCTGGATGAAGAAACGGCACGGGCTCTTTCCGGAGAGTTTGAGGTTCTGCTGAGCTTCGGCGAGTATAACGATATTGAGAAAATGGTTGCGCACTACTACCGGGCGGCGGCGCTGCTCGACAGGCCGACCGAATTCATGGATACCCGCGGCGGGTGGACCTTTGGCTCGCCCTCCGTGCTGTATATGTTCCACCGCGCGTCCGGGCAGCTGGACAATGAGATGACGCTCCTCC
Source organism: uncultured Bacillota bacterium (assembly GCA_946408315.1). Lineage (GTDB taxonomy): Bacteria > Bacillota > Clostridia > Peptostreptococcales > Anaerovoracaceae > Anoxybacterium. Next base: position 6,532 of record CAMJRV010000040.1, read on the forward strand.
GGGAGGGCATGGTTCTTTACAACCGTTTCGCAAAAGGTCACGGCCGCGGCGCGGAGTTTGTCATGGAGGCGGAGCGGGACTATCTTCGCGGCGATTTCGGCAGCGCGGAAATCGCGGTACATAAGGCTCTGCATCTGGCGGGCGGCAGCGAACAGGAGGATATTCTTCTGTGCGCGGTGTTTCTTCAGGCACGGCTGGCCTTTTGCAAGGGGGATTACGCCCTCGCGGTATACTGCTTAAACAATCTGCGCGAGGAGCTTGAGCGCGGCGGTTGGTATAACCTCATGCATACAATGGAGCTTTGCGATGCCTGGATCGCGCTCAATCTGGGCAGAAAGCAGGAACTTCCCCAGTGGATTCTGGAGGGAGATTTTTTCTCCAGCCGCATGTATTTCCCCGCCATGGGGGTGTTTCATATCGTCTATGGCCGGGCGCTGTTGGTGTGCGGAGACTACGCAAAGCTGCTGGGAAGTCTGGACAGCTTTCTTGAAATCGCGTCCGTCTTCCCGAATGTGCTGAGCCAAATCTATTCCCTTATTTACGCGGCGGCGGCAAATGAGAAGCTGCGTCGGCGGGACGACGCGCTCCGTCAGCTGCGGGAGGCGCTCGCTCTGGCCTTGCCGGACGGACTTTTGATGCCCTTTGTGGAAAACGCCGATCTGCTTGAGCCTGTTTTGGAGGCGCTTTCTCACGAAGGAACGCATGGAGAGGCCGCGCGGTCCATCTTGAAGAAGTGCATGCCATACCGGCAGGCGGCGGAGCAGATCACGCGGGAATATTTCACAGAAAAACGTCCCGAGCTGACCGAACGCGAGGCGGAAATCGCCCGCCTTGTGGCGCAGGGGCTTTCCAACGGCGAAATCGGCGCGCGGCTTTTTATCACGGAAAACACCGTCAAAACGCTGATGAAACGCATATTTGAGAAACTGAACATCAACTCGAGAGCCATGCTGCGACAGTATATGCAGGCGCGGGAATAGGGCTTCTGTCACCCGCCCTTGTCACCCGATGGGTGACAGACAACATAAAAAATCCACTGTACAATAAAAGTACGGTGGATTTTTTATGTCATGGAGGTGATTAAAGTGGGTCAAATAATCAAGGTTGTTCCAAAGGAGGATTACTGCCTGGACATTGTCTTGGACAACGGCAGCAGTATTCAGCTCAGCCTGAAAAGCAGGCTTGAAACCATACGGTTCGGCGTGCTCACGGACGCGGAGCTGTTTCGGAAGGCCACCACCAACGGTATCTGCATCAGCTGGGAGGGAAAGGTGGAAATTTCCCTCACCGAGGCGTTCCAGCTGGCGCAAAAGTAGGCAATCAATCAGAGGAGGAAGAAGTAGATGAAAATAGCAAAAAAGCTTTTAGGTATTGCTCTGGCCGCATGCATGGTGCTGACCATGCTGCCCGCCACGGCGGTGTTTGCGTATACTGGCGGCGTTTTTGAAAACGGCGACACGTTTACTCTGCGCACCACGGCAAAACTGTCTGGCAACACCACAATCTCTAATTACACCATCGGAAGCAATTCAGTAAAATGGGCTGATAATGATTCGGCACAGGCGACCTTCAATGCGTGGTATCCTACTTGTGGCGACATGGATAGTGACGTAACCGTAAAGACCCTGAAAGTGTCCACTTTGTCAAAGCCTGACCTGATGATGGCCGCGCCCGTGACGAGCACGAGGACGGGTGGAGTGACACTCCAATTCAAGCACGTGATGCACCGATTGGTGGTAAACCTCTCGAAGGATGACAGCGTTTTAGGCGACCTAAACGACGCTACAATTGCCCTGAAAAATATGGATGGCAGTGCCAGTGTCAACTTCACAAACGGCACGGTGGTTGGTTCCAGTTCCGGCGATGCCTACCCTGGCAGGGCGAATGGCGCGGCCATTATCATCGCCCCTCAAACCCTTCAGGTGGGAAACGACTGGATTGAGGTCAGGATAGGCACCGACTATGCCCAAACCTTTGAGGTTCCCGCCGGATCAACTAATTTTTTAAGCGGAAATCAGACAATCCTTAACCTCCAATTGCAATCGGACGGTATTATCTTTCTCAGCCAGAGCGTTGTGCCGTGGGATGCAAATGGAGATGGGAAGGAAGATGTCTCCACGGTCGAACTGGGTATAGCGAGTATCCCGGCACTTACCGCCCCGACCAATCCGGGATGGGCAAATTCAACCCCCGGCATAGCAAAATGGGACGCGGTTGATAACGCTTCCGGCTACACTGGGCAGCTGTATAAGGGTTTGACGCTTGTTGACACAATCGACGCAGGCACAGCCTTGGAATATAACTTTGCCAGCAAAATCGCGGAGACAGGCAACGGGGAGTATATATTTAACGTTCAGGCCAGAGGCAACGGAACAACATTCCCTGACAGCGGATGGTCTGACTATAGTGCTAAGTATGTCTATGATCCAGACCAAGCCGCGGTGAACGCGTTCAAATTGCAGCTGGAAGGAATAACGTGGACGACGAAGGGAAATACGCAGGATAGTATTACGGACGACATCGACCCAAAACTTACTAATCTGATGGGATCGCCATATAACTGCGATATGGCATTTAAAATAACGGAAGTTGTCCCTGCAACCCCGGGACTGCCCGGTTCGTTCAAAATGAACTTAACGCTGACCAAAAACGCAGCTATCGCGACGACCACCGTGAACGGTACAATCGAGGCGCTGCCGACGCTTCCCGCGACCGTGGACAGCGTCACGGTTTCCCCGGATACTGCTACCGTGCAAAAAGGGGCTACACAGCAGTTCACCGCAACGGTGACTGGCACGAATAACCCGTCGCAAGAGGTTGTATGGACGGTTGATGGCGGAACCAGCAGCGGAACGAGCATCTCGGCTGGGGGGGTACTGACCGTCGGAGCGGACGAAACGGAGCCGATACTGACCGTTTGGGCGACATCAACCGCTGACCAAACCAAATCCGGTATAGCCGAAGTGACGGTGATACCACTGGCCGCCCCGGGCAACCCGGTATGGGACGACGCAACGTCACCACACATGGCAAAATGGGATGCGGTCGCAGACGCTGCCGTCTATAGAGTGGTGCTTTATAATGGCAATAAGCAGATTGGTGACGTGATCGAAACCGGCACAGTCACGCAATATGACTTTACCAATGCAATAACAGCGGCGGGCTACGGAAGCTTTGCCTTTGAAGTACAGGTCAAGGTAAATTCGGGCGCTTTCAGCAGGTGGTCTGACCGCAGTGCGGTTCTGCCGCTTTTTTCACCCGTGAACAGCGTCACGGTTTCCCCAACTACCGCCATCGTGCAAAAAGGGGCAACACGGCAGTTCACCGCGACGGTGAATGCGACAGATGGCACGGCACAAACGGTTATATGGGAGCTTGTCGGCAATACCAGCGCAAATACCAGCGTTTCGGCTGACGGTCTGCTGACTGTCGGAGCGGATGAAATGGGTACAATACTGAATGTTACGGCCGTATCAACGGTTGATATCAGCAAGAGCAGTACAGCTGCGGTTGTTGTTCCCTCTGTCGAAACGCTTGCGAATACGCTAAACAATTTCGGTCTTACCGCCGATGTGAGCGGCAGCACGGTCACCGTCACTGGCACGAAGGCTGCCACAGACGCGCTTTCACTTATAATTCCCACAGGGGTTAAGGTGCTGTGGAAGGCTTCCCTCACCGGAGCCGCAGATGCTCCCTTGATACTCCTGAACGGTGACGGAATCTTTGAACTTGCAGGCGGAGAAATTGTAAACACCGGCACAGGGGGAGCACTTTCCAGTTGGGACACAAGCCTTGTTATCTCCGGCGGGACTGCATCCTCCGCCAGCAAAATTGCTACTGTGATGACCTACCATATAGGTGAAAATGCACCGGCGCTTACCATGACAGGCGGCAATGTAATATCAACCTCGGACGATTTAAGTAGCTGCGCAATCAGCGCCGGAGGTCAAACCGTCATCACCGGGGGCACAGTTACCGCCGGAAGCGGGTATCAGGTCGTTCTGAGTAACGCGGTGGTTGTTTACCAACGCGGCCTTCTGAGCAAGATCTCTTCCGGCAGCCTGAGTGCGTCTGTCGCCGTATCTCCGTCAAAAACCTATGCGGTGCCCACTGAAACAGATGGGCTGACCGCCACCGGTTACTCCGTTTTAGCCGACCATGTGACGGCACAATGGAACTATAGCAACAGTGGGTGGACTGGCGTTCAGGTTGACTATAGCGGAAGCGCTTCAGGTTCCTGGAAGGTTTCCTATCCCGCCGTTCAGGTTGTGTCGGGCAAACATTTGCTTACTTATAATGCAAACGGGGGCGAGGGCGCCACGCCTTTCAGCACCGTATATAAGGGCCAGAGTTATACCGTCAGCACTAATATTTTTACGAGAACGAATTATACCTTCACCAGATGGAATACGGAGGCCAACGGCACAGGAACGCCCTATGCTGAGGGTGCCACGTTGACCGGTGGCCCCGGCTCCGAGGACATCGTACTCTATGCCCAGTGGTCACCCACCGGGAGCGGCAGTAATCCCGGTTCGCCCACCGCCGGCTCCGCCGCAACAACCCCGCCCACCACGACCGTGTCCGGCTCCACGGCGACAACCACGGTGATGCCCGCCGTTTCCAACGGCGCGGCCACCGGCTCTGTCACCGCCGACCAGATGAACGACGCGCTGAAAAAGGCGCAGGCGGCGGCCGGCACGAACGGTACGCCTAACGTGACCATTCAGGTCAGCGGCGCGTCCGGCGCGAGCAGCGTAGGCACGACGATCCCACACGCGTCCATGCAGACCCTCGTCTCCGGCGGCGTCGGCGCGCTGCCCGTTTCCGGCCCC
>CAMJRV010000041.1 GCA_946408315.1 uncultured Bacillota bacterium
CTGCCGATACCATGAGTCATTTCCAGATTGTTGATACAGCCAAAACCGCAGTTGTCAAAGAGCAGCACATTTATTTTTCTCCCTTCCTGCAGGGAGGTAACCAGTTCGGTGTGGAGCATCAGGTAGCTGCCGTCGCCGGTCATGGCATAGACCTCGCGGCTTGGAGCGGCCAGCTTCGCGCCCAGGGATGCGGCCACTTCATAACCCATACAGGAATAACCGTATTCCATGTGATAGGAATCTCTGGTTTCCGTGGTCCACATTCTCTGGAGATCTCCCGGGAGACTGCCGGACGCACCGACAACGATGGCATCCTCCGGAATCAGCTTCCTGATGAGGCAGATCGCCGCGGTCTGGGTGATGACGCCGCCGGTCAGCTTGATGAATTCTTCGATACTGCCCGGGTGGCCGGCCTTGACGATAGGTTTAAAGTTCTCATTGTACATATATTTTGAGAAAATTTCCATCTGTTGATTCCAGGCGGCTCTCAGTTCCTTGATTTCATTCTGGTAAGCGGAGCGATAGCCCTTTTCCCGCAGCGCTTCGGTCAGCGCCGTTAACCCGGCTTTCGCATCGCCTACTGTCATTACACTATCGGCCTTATAGGCGTGGAATCTCGAGATATTGAGGGAAACAAATTTCACGTCGGGATTTTGGAACAGGGATTTGGACCCTGTGGTGAAATCCGAAAGCCTCGTTCCTACTGCCAGCACGAGATCGGCTTTTTCCGCAATGGAATTGGCAGCCAGATTTCCGGTCACTCCCATGCCTCCGAGGCAATAGGGGGAACTGGACCGGCAGGCGCTCTTTCCGGCCTGGGTTTCTCCGAAGGGAATCCGGAATGCTTCACAGAACGATTCCAGTGCTTTGCCGGCCTCTGAATAGCGGACGCCGCCGCCGCAGATCACCATCGGATATTTGCTTTCCATGATGACGTTTACCACTTCGTCCAGCTCTTCCTGAACCGGAATGGGCCGCGTGATCTTATGGACTCTTTTCTCAAAGAAATAATCGGGATAATCATAGCTTTCGCCCTGAACATCCTGCGGAATTGCGACGCAGACTGCGCCGGTGTCCGCGGGGTCGGTGAGGACTCTCATGGCGTTGATCATGGCAGACATCAACTGCTCCGCCCGAGTCACCCTGTCCCAATACTTACAGACGGCCTTAAAGGCGTCGTTCGTCGTGATGGAAAGGCTGGCGGGCTGTTCGATCTGCTGGAGCACCGGGTCGGGCTGTCTCGTGGCAAACACGTCGCCGGGCAGAAGCAGAAGCGGAATATTGTTTACCGTGGCCGTAGCCGCGGCGGTAATCATGTTTGCAGCACCCGGTCCGATGGAAGAGGCGCAGGCAATGATCCTTCTTCTATTGTTTTGTTTTGCAAAACCGGTGGCAGCATGGGCCATGCCCTGCTCGCTGCGGCCCTGATGGACGTTCAGGCTGCCGGGATTTTCATCCAGCGCCTGACCCAGACCTACGACGATACCGTGTCCGAATATGGTGAAAATGCCTTCTACGAACTTGGTTTCCACGCCGTCCATGCTAACATACTGGTTGTCAAGAAATTTCACCAGGGCTTGCGCCATGGTCATTCTCTGTCTTTCCATGGAAATACACCTCTCAAAAACTCTTATTCGGTTTTCGCCACCATATTGCCGTATTCCTGTTTTGATTTTGCGATGAAGTCCTTGATCACATCCAGCGTCGGCATGTCTTCCGAGCAGGCATGGCTCGCGACGAGGAGGGAAGCGGAAGCGCTCCCAAGCTCAAGGCAGTCCGGGACGTCCAGACCTTCCAGCAATCCGTACAGGAATGCCGCAGCATAGCCGTCTCCGCCTCCGAAGGACTTCAGCGCTTTCACCGGGAACGGTTTGATGGAATACTTCTCCCCATCGTTGGTGTAGGCTGTGGAGCCCTGTTTGCCGTGTTTAATCACGACGATCTTCGCTCCCTGAGAATGCCAGTATGATGCTGTTCCCGCATCGCTTCCGTCTGTTTCGATCAGGCGTTCCGTCAGGTCATATTCTTCCCTGGAACCTAATATAATATCACTTTGTCTTGCTACGATAGAGTAATAAATGGAGATTTCGTCCTTGCTGCGCCAGTTGTATTCTCTGAAGTCGATGTCAAAGATAACCGGAGTGTTCGTTTTTTTCGCAAGAAACAGGGCGCGCAGCGCCGCTTCTCTGGAAGGACTTTCGGCAAGGGCGGTCCCGGAAAGCAGAAGCGCCTTGCTGTTTCTGATATAGGCTTCGTCGATATCGGATACGTCCAGCTGCAGGTCCGCAATATCGTTACGGTACATCAGAATGCTGCTTTCGCTTTCATTCAGGATTTCCGTAAACGTCAGCCCGAGCTTTTCCCCGTTGGTGCACCGCTTGATTCGCGATACATCAATGCCTTCGTTTTCAAAATACTCCACGACGAAATCGCCGAAGCGGTCGTCCGATACTCTGGCAAAGAAGCCGATCCGCTTTCCGAGCCTCGCCATACCCACGGCGATATTGGCCGGGGAACCGCCGAGATATTTTCGGAAGGTCGTGCTTTCCGTCAGAGTCTTGAAGTAATCCACCGGATTGAAATCGATGGCGATCCGTCCGAGAAGAACCAGATCCATCGGTCTTTTGGAATCAAAGTTTACATATTTCATAACTCTCCTCCTTATCCGTTAAAGAGACTGATATGTTGTTTTACCCTGTTATAGAAACCTTCAATCATGGCCTCGTTCAATCCGAAATAGTTCGGAGACGGAGTCCGGTCGAGGTAATTTTTTGCTTCGAGAGTCAAGGCGTCATAACAGGAGGTTGCAATATTGACTTTTTTGATGCCGAGCCGTATGGCCGTTTTAAAGTCTTCCTCCGTCAGGCCCGTGCCGCCGTGCAGCACGAGAGGCGCGTCTACGAGCTTTGCCGTTTCTTCCACGATATCGAAGCGGAGCTTCGGGGCGACGGCATAGTTTCCATGAGCGTTCCCGATGGCGATGGCAAGCGCGTCCGGATTTGCTTCTGTAAAAAATGTTAATGCATCTTCCGGGCGGGTATATTCAATTATATGATCGACCGTTCCGCCCTCGTTTCCGCCGACGACGCCGATTTCTCCTTCAACGGAGGCGCCGTATCGTTTGGCCAGGCTGATGATGTCCCGGGTTTTTAAGATATTTTCTTTCAGCGGAAACAGGGAGCCGTCGAACATGACGGAGGTGAACCCATATTCCAGCACTTTTGATATATTCTGTACTGACACCCCGTGGTCAAAGTGGACTGCGATATCCACCTTTGCATGTTTTGCTGCATTTACCATCATGGGGGCCATCAAGTCAAGAGGAGAATGGCTGAGACGCTTTTCCGCCAGTTGCATGATGATCGGGCTATTTAGTTCTTCCGCAGCCTTTACGGCGCCGAGGATCATCTCCATATTGCCTACGTTGAACGCACCTATGGCTTTTCCGTCTGTTCTTGCGCCGGCGAGAAGCGTTTTCATGTTACATAGTGACAAAGGACCACCTCCTGTTCAAATGCGGTCGGATTGGGATTTCCCGTTTTGATATATAAATCATTGTTATATTATAGCCAAAATTGGTTACTTTATGGGTATATTTTAGCATAAATTTTGATGTGGTTCAATAGACAATTTACGAAACTGAAAAGAGTTGATAAGATTCTTTCAAAATGGTAATATTACAAATGAAAAACGGCTTACCAGGAACAGGAGGTGGCGAATGGAATACATTTTAGAAATGAAGGATATCTGTAAATCTTTCTCCGGCGTAAAGGTTTTGGACCGCGTTTCCTTGAGCGTAAAGCCCGGTGAGGTTCACGCGCTTATGGGAGAAAACGGTGCGGGAAAATCTACATTGATGAAAATTCTGATGGGAATTTACAAAATGGATTCCGGCTCCATCCTCATCGGCGGCGAGGCAGTCACTGTTTCCGGCCCGAAGGATGCGATATCCAAAGGAATTTCCATGATCCATCAGGAACTCAATCCGGTTCTGGATATGGAAGTCGCCGAGAATATCTTCATCGGGAGAGAGCGCGTCAAGACGGTGGCCGGAAAGTTAAAGCTTGTAGATAAAGCGTCCATGCGGGAAGAGACGGAGGAACTCTTTCGCGATATGAACATCAGCATCAACCCGAAGGCGGTGATGCGGTATCTGAGCGTTGCGGAAACTCAGCTCGTGGAGATCGTGAAGGCTATATCGCTGAAATCGAAGATCGTGATCATGGACGAGCCGACTTCGGCGATCACGGAAAAGGAGGTCCTGGTCCTGTTCGAGCAGATCAAGAGGCTGAAGGAGCAGGGCGTTGCAATTATCTATATCTCGCATAAAATGGACGAGATCTTTAAAATTGCGGATCAGATCACCGTGCTGAGAGACGGCGCCCTTGCCGGCTCAGGGGCGGCTGCGGAGCTTGACGGGGACAAGCTGATCTCGATGATGGTCGGAAGAGAGATCAAGCAGGTCTATCCGAAGGAAGCGACGGAGATTCTGGACGTCGTCCTGGAAGTACAGGAGCTGAACCGGGGAAAAAAAGTCAAAGACGTCAGCTTCCGCCTTCACGGCGGAGAAGTGTTGGGAATTGCCGGTCTGGTGGGCTCGGGAAGGAGCGAACTGGTCGAGACGATATTCGGCATTCGCCCGGCTACTTCCGGTAAGATTTTCGTGAAGGGGCAAGCGGTGACGATCCGCCATCCGAAGGAGGCCATCGCACATAAGATCGCCATGATCACGGAAGACCGGAAACAGACCGGGCTGAACCTGAAAACCTCGGTGGAACAGAACATCTCCCTGGTTTCGATAAAAAAACTATCCAGAGCAGGGATCATAGATAAAGGGCAGGAATCCGAAGCGGCCGATCGATATATCAAGTCGCTGAATATCAAGACCCATTCCAGAAAGGCGCCCATCATCTCCCTTTCCGGCGGAAACCAGCAGAAGGTCGTCCTGGCCAAATGGCTGCTTTCCGAGCCCGACATCATCATTTTCGACGAACCGACCCGGGGAATCGACGTGGGGGCGAAGCGCGACATATACTTACTGATCGGAGAGCTGGCAAAGCAGGGAAAGGGAATCATCGTCATCTCTTCGGAGATGCCTGAGGTCATGGGGATCAGCGACCGAATCCTCGTCATGAGCGAAGGAGCCGTGGCAGGTGAGCTCAACCGTGATGAATTTAGTCAGGAGGCCATTATGAATTACGCATCCGCCAGAGGAGGGAAGAAGTCATGAGTGAGAGATTGGGAGACGGAAGAATAAAATGGAGAGATAACGTAAGAGAGTTTGGGATACTGATCGCATTTGTGCTGATTGTTGCCATTTTAATGGTGATTTCTCCGGATGCGTTTGCCCAGCCGAAAAATCTGATCGGCATTGTCAAGCAGGCTTCTATCAACGGTATTTTGGCGTGCGGCATGATGTTTGTCATCCTATCGGGCGGAATCGATCTGTCGGTAGGCTCCACCATCGCGCTGGCAGGCGTTATGGCGGCGCACTTCGCCCATCCTGACACGTATCCGCTGATCGTACCGATTCTGGTCGCACTGCTGGTCGGCCTCGCAGTGGGCCTGGTCAACGGCTTAGGTGTGGCCTACGGCGGCATCCCGCCTTTCATCATCACTCTGGCGACGATGACGGCAGTGAGGGGCGTGGCGCTGATCGCCAGCGGCGGTTCGCCGGTGTACAACCTGTCAGATTCGTTTAACGGCCTTGCCAGCGGCTTTATCCCGGGAACGATCGTGCCGATTCTGGCTGTCTATTTTCTGATCATCATATTGGTAAGCGGATTTATTTTGACGAAGACCGTCTTCGGCCGCAGGATCTATACGATCGGAGGTAACGATGTGGCGGCAAAGGTATCGGGAATCAATGTGAAGCGGATGCGGCTTTCCGTCTACGCCATATCCGGCGTGCTGGCGGGGTTTGCAGGTGTTTTGCTCGCATCAAGAACGATTTCCGGCTCGCCTACGGCCGGGCAGGGCTATGAACTGGACGCCATTGCCGCCGTCATCATCGGAGGCATCAGCATGTCGGGCGGTGCGGGAAAATGGTACGGAACTCTGATCGGAGCCCTGCTGCTCGCGGTTTTGGCTAACGGTCTCGATATCCTGAACGTATCGTCAAACTACCAGATGGTCATCAAGGGAGCGATCATCGCCATTGCGGTTCTGGTAGACATCAGAGGGAAAGCTCGAAACGAATAATTTGTCGGTTGCGGCCTGTTTCAGCGAGTAAAAGCTGAAACGGTGGTAATAATGAATCTTATTGAGGAGGAAAAAAGATGAAAATGAAAAAATTGTTGGCAGTCATATTGGTGTTGACTCTGGTAATGGCCGTCTTTGCCGGCTGTGCCCCAAAGGGGACTGAAGGAGACGGAGGCGACGGTAAGACGGAAGCTCCTGCGAAATTTGCATTGTTTATGACCCATATGTCAAATGCATTTACCATCGAGCTTTCCGACGCGGTGAAGGCGCAGGCAAAGGAACTGGGCGTCGAACTTACGGTGAACGACGCGGCCCAGGACGTGAACAAGCAGATCAGCCAGATCGAAACGGCTGTAAACCAGGGCATTGACGGAATCATTATCGAGCCTGTCTCTGTCGACGGAATTCTGCCTGCCGTAAAGACGGCAAAAGAAGCGGGAGTAACGGTCGTTATCGTAAATCAGCAGATCAGTGATCCGTCGGCTGCCGATTGCTATGTAGGCGTATCCAATGCGGACGGCGGAGAGATGGAAATGACGAAGGCCGCTGAGGATATCGGCGGAGCAGGAAACGTTGCGTTCCTTTTCGGACCGATGGGTTCGGATGCGCAACTCGGCAGACTCGAAGGATACAAGCGCGTACTTGACAAGAATCCTGACATCAAGGTCGTATTCGAGAGCACTGCAGAATGGGATACTGCAAAAGCGCTGAGCCTGGTGGAAAACTGGCTGCAGGCAAACAAGGACATCAAGGCGATCGTCGCACAGAATGACGGGATGGCCCTTGGTGCGTTAAAAGCCATCGAAGATGCAAAGCTTCAGGATTCTATCAAGGTTTACGGACTGGACGCGACTCCTGACGCGCTTCAGGCAGTAAAGGACGGCAGGCTGGCGGCGACCGTATCTCAGAGCACAACGTCTCAGGGAACGGAAGCGATGAAGGCATGCTACGCCATCGCCAACGGGGAAACCCGCGATGCGGAAATCCTGGTCGATTTCACACTGATCACCAAGGATAACGTAGGCGATTTCCTCAAATAACAGGCGAATGTTACTATTCACAGCACGGCTTTATCGACTGTGAATCGTAACACTATGTTAAAAGAAAGATAGAAATCAAGAAAAAACCCGTCGTAACCGGCGGGTTTTTATGTTATAATATAATGTGATTTTATGCGTAGCAGTAGAAATCTACAAATCACAGATTTGTGATTTCTTTGCATAAGTCCGCCGACAATCTGCTGCGCAGATTGGGCGGGCTAGTATATGGGGGGTGCGAACATGACGGTCTTAAAGATTATCTTTGTTGTTATGCTTTGCGTTCCTTTGTTGTATATTTCAGGCATCCTGGCGGGAAGGCTTATGGATGAGTATTTGAAAACGCTGAAGCAAAAGAAGTAGGAGATGCGGCAATGGCCAAAGGCTTGTTTATCACCTTTGAGGGAACAGACGGTTCCGGAAAAACGACACAGATCGAGCGGCTTGAGAGCTTTATTCAGGGAAAAGGATATGACGCCATACTGACCAGAGAACCGGGCGGTACGGCGATCAGCGAAAAGATCAGAGAGCTCGTGCTGGATAAGAACAACATGGAAATGGACTATATGACGGAAGCGCTGCTCTACGCCGCAGCCAGAGCACAGCACGTTGCCCAGGTAATCCGACCGGCGCTGGAAGCCGGAAGATCGGTCATCTGCGACCGGTTCATCGACTCCAGCATCGTCTACCAGGGATATGGGAGAAAGCTGGGGGACTGCGTCAGGATCATCAATGAATATGCCGTAAACGGTTGCTTCCCGGATATCACCTTCCTTCTCAAGATCGATCCGGAAATCGGAAAGTGCAGAATCAAAGCGGATGACCAGGACAGGCTGGAATTGGAAGAGCTGGACTATCACAGAGCGGTTTTTCAGGCGTACGAAAAGCTGGAACAGCGATATCCCGAACGCATTATCGGGATCGACGCAGCGAGGAGCATCGACGAAATCAGTAAGGAAATTCAGGAGCATATCGACCGGTTGCTGGGCAGCTGAAAAATTCCCGGCCCAAAGGCGGTTAAAAGATAAGACGGAGATACAGGCGGAAAATGTCGTTAAAGGATACGAAGGGGAACAGAAAAGTTGTGGAGAGGATGTCCCGGGCGATTGTCAATCGGAGCATTTCTCATGCATATTTGCTGGAAGGCGATTCTTCCATAGACAAGCTTGGACTGGCGGAGAACTTCGTGAAAGCGATTCTCTGTGGAAGCGGCGAAGGGGACAGCTGTGATTGCTGCATATCCTGCAACAAAATCGACCATGGAAACCACGAGGATATCGTCTATCTCGCAGCGGAAGGAAACAGCATCAAGGACGAGGCTGTGGAGGAGCTCCAGGGAAGGCTGAAGAAAAAGCCGTACGTTGGGGACCGGAATATCGCGATCCTTCAGGATGCCGACACCATGACGCTGCGGGCCCAGAACAGGCTCCTGAAGACGTTGGAGGAGCCGGCTCCCGGGACGGTTTTGATTCTCCTTTCGGAGAATATGGAAAACCTTGCGCAGACCATACTGTCGCGGTGTGTGATCTTCAAATTGAATGCTTACGAATTGCCGGAATACAACGACGTGCTGGATGGCGCGGTGGAAATCGCAGACATGCTGCTTGACGGGAAGCCGTTTTACGCGGTATCCGGCCGGATCAGCGAATATACTGCGAACCGGGATGCAGCCTTTGCGTTTCTCGATGCGCTGGAAGGATGGTACAGGGATCTTGCCATCTGCGAATATGACGCTCAAGGCCAGATGCTCTTTCATGCCGACCGGGCAGGGGATATCCGCAGGCGGAGCAGACTTTATCAGAGAGGCGCCGTCGACAGGGCTGTCGCTGCTGTTGAAGAGGCGAGAAACGATCTGAAACGGAATTTAAATATCGGTTATACGTTGAGAAATATGATTTTAAAATTGGAGGATAATAGATGGTAAAAGTAGCCGGCGTCCGGTTCAAGAAAGCCGGAAAGATATATTACTTTGACCCCGATGAATTGCAGGTGGATAAGGGAACCAACGTTATCGTTGAGACGGCAAGGGGGATGGAGTTTGGTACGGTGACTTCGGGAATCAAAGAGGTTTCGGAAAGCGAAATCGTACCGCCGCTGAAGAAGATTGTCAGGATTGCAGATGAAAACGACATCGTTCAGCATAAAGAGAATGTGCGGAAAAAGCAGAGAGCCATGGAGCTCTGCCAGGAGAAGGTGAATAAGCACAATCTGCAGATGAAGCTCATCGATGTGGAATATACCTTTGACAACAGCAAGATCATCTTTTATTTCACCGCCGACGGCAGGGTCGATTTCAGAGAGCTCGTCAAGGATCTTGCCGGGGTCTTTAAGATGAGGATCGAGCTTCGCCAGATCGGGGTGAGAGATGAAGCAAAGATGGTCGGCGGGATCGGAACCTGCGGAAAGGGCCTTTGCTGTCATACCTGGCTGCCTGAATTTGAACCGGTGTCCATCAAGATGGCGAAGGTTCAGAACCTGTCCCTCAATCCCACGAAGATTTCCGGAATTTGCGGCAGGCTGATGTGCTGCCTGAAGTATGAGAACGATATCTATTACGAACTGCGAAAAGGAATGCCTGAGCCCGGCGAACGGATTAAGACGGTAGACGGAATCGGTGTCGTTCAGGAAACCAACATCCTGGAGAATAAGATCAAGGTGCGGCTCGTGCTGGAAGAAAAGACGCAGGATCGGCCGGAAAAGCTCAGCACCGACTTTTATATCTATAAAAAGCAGCAGATCACGAGGATCGACGCCAAAGATTCCAAGGACGTTCTGGATGATATTGATGAGGCGCTGCTGAATGAGATCAAGGATTTGTTAAAAGAGTAGTATTGCGGCAATCAACTTGATATTGGAGAAAGCTTTCACATGGATGCCTTGTTAAAAGACGGCGAAAGAATAGACGAGACTGGATTTGGAAACCTCAGGCTGATACAAAAGCCTGAGGATTTTTGCTATGGGATCGATGCGGTGCTGCTTTCTACCTTTGCTGAAATCAGGAAAGGGGCCAGGGTCGTCGACCTGGGAACGGGGACCGGCATCATTCCCATGATCCTGAGCCACCGGACGGAGGCTGCCGAGATCGTCGGAGTGGAGGTCCAGCAGGACTCCTACGAGCGGGGTATGCGGAACGTGCAGCTCAACGGTCTGGAAGACCGGGTCCGCCTCGTTCATGGAGACGTGAAGGGTCTGGGCCTGCCTCGGCACAGCTTTGACGCGGCGCTGTCCAACCCGCCCTATGTGAAGGGCGGCGGGGGCCTGAAGAACAGGGAGAGCGCCCGGACCATCGCAAGACACGAGACGACGGCGAAGCTTGCAGACTTTATCGGGGCAGCCGCTCTTCTGCTGAAGGACCGGGGAGATTTTTATATGGTTCACCGGCCGAACCGGCTGGTCGATATCAGCGTTTTGTGCCGCCATCATAAGCTGGAGCCCAAAGAGCTGCGGCTGGTCTGCCCCAACAGGGATACTGCGCCCAACATCCTCCTGATCCATTGCGTGAAGCACGGCCGGCCGGACTTGAAGTTTCTGGACCCGCTCTATGTCTACGAAAAGGACGGGGGCTACACCCCGGAGATCATGAGATTGTACGAACGCCTGTAAAGAAACGCCGGGCGTGTCCAAAAGGACACGCCCGGCGGGGCTTTACTATATTCAATTCTAGACTTGTTTATAGCTTCTGCAATTCATCGATACAGTCAGCACATACGTTTTTATCGTGAATCCTCTTAACATTCTTTGCATTACCGCAGAAAATACATGCGGGTTCATACTTTTTCAAAAGGATGTAATCTCCATCAACATAGATTTCAATCGGATCCTTTATTTCAATGTCCAATGTCCTTCTTAGCTCGATTGGAAGCACGATTCTACCCAATTCGTCAACTTTTCTTACGATACCGGTTGCTTTCATTATCACTCTCCCCTTTCTGGAAAAGATTTACTTCTTTAACGAATAATCCAAATTATTT
>CAMJRV010000042.1 GCA_946408315.1 uncultured Bacillota bacterium
TTCCGGTCAGCTTTCTGACTACGTGGCCAATTCCGGCGTCCAAAGCTCCGGTCTTGATGACGACGGCGAGGAAGCCTCCTATTACCAAAGTATAGAGTATAATGTCGACCGCGTCCATAAAGCCGTTGATCGGGGACAGAACAACGTCCCAAAGCCCCTGAGGATTCGCATCGATTGCGTGATATGTTCCGGCAATCGGCTGAAGTTTTGCTGCTTCGGGATCTACATAATCATAGGCGCCTCCCGGAAGTACATGAGACAGGATCGCGACTAGAATAACAATTCCAATAATTATCGTAAATGACGACGGCATTCTGATCTTTTTTTTATTCTCCATAAGTCCTCCTGTTGGTTACAATAACCGTAATTACATTTTATTGATCGATGCATCAGTTACAGTTATAGCAACAACCGTGCCATTAAAAAAAGTATGCCTTTCTATTCCGAAGGAATGGCATACCATTTCTTTAAAAGTGCTTGTTTTCAAGTGTTTTGCAGAACTCCGCCTGTCTGAATCCGGTCATTGGGCAGGATGATTCAGTCGCAAATAGTAAGTCGAAAATAGCTCGTACTTGATTGTTGGGAAATAAATGAGTCGAAAATAGCTTATGCGTCAAATTATATGGTTTTAATAAGCTAATTTTGACTCGGTCTTGCCCTGCGAATGCTTACACAGCTCGACAGCTCTTATAATGCGTTTGGCAGTTCTTATAATATTTCTGACAGCTCTTATAATGTGCTCGACAGTTCGTAGGCTGCCGCA
This sequence comes from uncultured Bacillota bacterium, assembly GCA_946408315.1. Classification (GTDB taxonomy): domain Bacteria; phylum Bacillota; class Clostridia; order Peptostreptococcales; family Anaerovoracaceae; genus Anoxybacterium. The sequence continues at coordinate 764 of CAMJRV010000042.1, forward strand.
GCGTAGATTTCCGTTAATTTAACTAAACTGTCGATGTCGATATACTCGTTCACGCGGTGCCAGGCCTCGCTCTCACCCGGAAATATAGCGCCAAAGGCGGCGATATTCGGCATTACTTTCGAATAGCTTCCGCTGCCGCTTGAAATCGGTTCGCTCGTATCTTTTGTAACTTCCTGATAAGCTTTCAGCAGTGCTTTGATGAGAAAATGCTCCTTGGGGAAATACACCGGATCCCAGTATGTGTTTTCGACCAAAACGAAACCGTTTTCTGCAAACATTCCAATGATCTTGTCCGATGTCTTTTTAAAATCGCACGTCACCGGATATCTTAAATCCAATCGGACTGTAATTCCTTTGCGATCCAGTGACACAACGCCGAAATTCAGTGTCAGCTTGCCGGAAAACTCATCTTCGCATTCGACATGAAATCCACTTCCGAATAAATCGAATCCGATCGCATCGTCAAGGAACCGTATTTTCTCCCGCACCGCCTGGTCGCCGACCGGAATATGGTTTAAAAAGCGTATGAGCGGACTGATCGCGTTGATTCCTTTTTCAAGAGCCATGCTGTGGGTTTCAACGCCAAACGATTCGATGAGGACCCCGTCGTCTTTCGTATGAGCAGTCATGTTATGTCGGTTTTCCTTCGAAAAAATCGACAGCTTCGAAATGATCTCACTCTTCTTATCCGTCACTAAATAAGCTTCACAGTGGCCCGGTACCGTATTTTCCGCAGTGCCCCCTCTTATATATTCAATCCGTTCGGGGCCAAGCTGCTCGATCTCACTTCGGAATTCCATCATGGCCAGCCCCTTTTCGGCAAACACCACAGGGAATTGACCATCTAAAGTGAAACCGGCGATCGGAGGTTTTTCCTTTGTGAGATAATGTTCGATATCTTTATAATATCTTTCTTCGTCCGTTCCGATAATTAGTCTGATCTTTTTATTCAGCTTTTTACCGGAGTCTTTTACCGCCTTCAGACCATAGAGAGCCGCCATCAGCGGACCTTTATTATCCATCGTGCCCCGCCCATAAATCCTGTTGTTCACAATCCTGCCTTCAAATGGAGGGACGGCCCACAATTCTCCTTCGGGGCAGGTATCAACATGAGTCATGATCCCGATATACAAGTCTCCTTCCCCGTATTCGGCATACCCGCAATAACCGTCTATATTTTTTACTGTGAATCCCATGCTCTCTGCAAGGTTTAAAACATATTCCAGCGCATCGTTCATTCCTCTGCCGAAGGGCATCGTATCCGCGCCTTCTTCCCCGACGCTGCGGATACGGATCAATTCCTGGGTGGAGCGAATGATCTCATCACGATAAGATTCCACGATTTTTTTAAAACTCATTTCAGTCACCGCATTTAAATTACTTGATAAATTACCGCAGCGTTTATTTTAAGCATAAAAACTCCGGTTTGTCTCGTTATGACAGTTATGTTACAATAAGGTCAATTCATTATATCAAAATATGATCTTCAAACCTAGCATTAATTCCGGAGGCAGCAGGATGGACACCCACAAAAGTCTGTATAAGAGAATATTGGATGAAGTGAACTGCCGCATCTGCGTGTTTGACGGAAACGGAACGGTCGTCTACTGCAATGATTCCTTCCGGAACGCGTATCTCCCTCATTTTGCGGAGGATCGCGGCATTACTTTCCGGGAGATATCCAGTGATGAATATAAAAAAATAAGCTTTCTGAATGAGGCTCTCCGGACAGATAAAAGGATCGCGAGGCAGATGCAATACGCGTCGGAAACTTTCTCTGTCACAACGCATCCATTTCAGGATTCCGACGGCAGTAACCTGATCCTCGAAACCATCCAGCATTCCTTTGAGCCGGTAAAAGGCTCCCTGAATGATGCGGAGATCCCTGTACAGGAAATGATCCTGACGGATGATGCGATGAAAACAATCGTCGAAACCATCTATCGGATTTCGCAGTTTGATTCCACCGTGCTTATCACAGGGGAATCGGGAACCGGGAAAAGCATGCTGGCTAAATTCATTCATGAGAACAGCAGGAGATGCAGAGAACCTTTCGTTACGATCAATTGTGCGACGATACCGGAGAATCTGATTGAATCGGAGCTGTTCGGTTATGTTTCCGGAGCGTTTACCGGAGCAAGCCAAAAGGGCAAGCCCGGTATGATTGAGCTGGCCGATAAAGGAACGCTGTTTTTAGACGAAATAGGACTTTTGCCGCTTAGCTTGCAGTCGAAATTTCTGCAGCTCATTCAGGAGAAGACATATACCCCCATCGGGGCATTGAAGAGCAAAACCGTCGATATCAGAATTATCTCAGCGACAAATCTGGATCTTAGAGCGCAGATTGATGAGAAAAAGTTTCGGGAAGACCTCTACTATCGCCTGAGAGTGATCGAATTGCATATGCCTCCTTTGAGAGAACGCCCCGACGCCGCAGAACCGCTGATTGCTTATTTTATAAAGCAGTTTAATAAAAAGTACAGCATGGAGAAAACCATATCCCAGCAAGCCATAGAAATTCTGAAACAACATCATTGGACCGGCAATATCAGGGAGTTGCAGTATGTACTTGAGCGCCTGTTCGTGACCTCGCCGGACAATCAAATTACGACAGACGATATGCCGCCTCTGTCCAGTCAGCTTTCGGTATGTCCCCGTGAACGGCTGCAAAAGGAAATGAACTTTGACGCAGAGGTGGAGCAATATGAGCAAAGCTTACTGCAAAAGGCATTCAATGAATATAAAAGCTCTTATAAAATAGCGGCCGCTTTGGGCATGACCCAGACAAGAGCATCCCGCCTGCTTCGCAAGTACGGGATAAAATGAAAAGGTAAAGAAGCAATTTTACTGTCATTTATGTTAAAATAAAGCGGAAAGCTCAATAAATTAGAAAGGATAATGGGATGAAAGTATTATTGGTAAACGGAAGCCCGAATAAGGAGGGCTGCACATACACCGCGCTGACCGAGGTTGCCGGCGCTCTGCAGAAAAACGGAATGGAAACGGAGATTTTTCATATCGGAAGAAAACCAGTCCATGGATGTATCGCGTGCGGACGCTGCGAGGAGCTTGGGCGCTGTACCTTTGACGACGACGTCTGCAATGAAATGGCCCAACGCATGGCGGAAGCGGACGGCATCGTCATCGGATCGCCGGTGTACTACTCGGGACCGAACGGAGCGTTGTGCGCACTGCTTGACCGCGTTTTCTTCTCAAGCTCGCATAAGCTGGCACATAAGCCGGCCGCTGCAATCGTCAGCTGCCGTCGAGGCGGTTCTACCGCGGCCTTTGACCGCCTAAACCGGTATTTTACCATCAGTCAGATGCCGGTAGTTTCTTCGCAGTACTGGAATATGGTTCACGGCTTTACGCCGGAAGATGTCCGCAAGGATCTTGAGGGAATGCAGATCATGCGGACCCTGGGCAACAATATGGCATGGATGCTGAAATCCATTCGGGAGGGAAAGCAGACGCCGCCGGAGAGAGAACCCTGGGTGATGACGAATTTCATACGATAGACAAATGAATAAAAAGCCTCTTTTTGTAAATACTAATGCAGTACGATGAAAACCTACAGCAAATGTCAAAAGGAGGTAATTTTATGGGTATTATAGGATGGATTATTATCGGCGCTCTTGCCGGATGGATTGCAAGTATGGTAACAGGCAAGAATAAGGAGATGGGAGCGTTCATGAACATTGTCGTCGGTATCATAGGAGGCCTTATCGGCGGGCTCGTTATGAACCTGGCCGGCGGCATCGGAATCACAGGCTTTAATTTGTGGAGTCTGGTGGTGGCGTGTGTCGGAGCCATCATCCTGCTGCTGATCGTCAATGCATTCAAAAGAAGAGCGCACAACTACAGCTAAGAATGATTCAGATCAAAGAACCATCTGCGTGAGCGGATGGTTCTTTTCTTGCGTGGGACGGTTCTTTCCTGCGTGGTAAAAGTGAGTGCTGGAAGAAGAATCCTTACGGAGTGTGGGAAATCTTATGCTTTTTTAACTTATCATAGAGAGAGGGCCTTGAAATTTTCAATAATTGGGCAGCCCTGCTGATATTGCCGTTGCATAAACGAAGCGCGTTAATGATTGCTTCTTTCTCCGCAATATCTCTTATTTCGTCAAGCGGTCGGGCAGAGCCTCCCGATAGGGTCTTATTCACGTTATACCTTGAAATTTCGATAAAGAAATCATCAAAATGAGGAAGCTTTAATTCGGACTCCCTGCACTTATTCATCGCTCTTTCCAGAATGTTATGCAATTCTCTGACGTTTCCGGGCCAATCATAACTGCTCATCATTTCAAGCGCCTCTTTTGAAATGCTTGTTACATTTCTCTCCAGCGAAAGATTGAGCCTCCGGATATGGTGGTTGGCCAATAAAGGGAGATCCTCTTTTCTTTCTCTTAGAGGTGGAATTCTGACTTCCATAACGTTCAGCCGGTAATAGAGATCTTCCCGGAACTTGCCCTTGAAAACAAGCTCCTTGAGACCCTTATTCGTAGCGGCGATCACTCTTACATTGACCGGAATCCTTTCGTTTCCGCCGATCCGTTCAATTTCCTTTTCCTGAAGAACTCTTAACAGCTTCGGTTGAACATGCTGGGGCAGTTGATCGACCTCGTCCAAGAAAATGGTGCCGTTATTGGCCTGTTCAAACTTTCCCGCTTTTCCTCCTTTGACGGCGCCGGTAAAAGCACCTTCCTCATAGCCGAACAGCTCGGACTCGACCAGAGTATCCGGGATGGCGGCACAGTTGATAATCACCAGATTGGAGGTGCCTCTCCTGCCCAATCCGTGGATTGAATGGGCGACCATTTCCTTTCCGCAGCCGGTCTCGCCCATGATCAGAACAGAGGCGTCGGTACTTGCAATCCCGTAGATTTGTTTCCGCAGCTGCTCCATGGGAGGGCTTTCGCCAATGATATCCCCCACCGTATACTTGTATTTTACGGATTCGTCATATCGTTTCATCAGCTCCCGCATTTTTGAAAGGTCGATATAGCCCTTCAGAGAGTAATCCATTACTTTATCAAAGAATCTCCTGAAATCCTTTTCCTCGGTAAACAGGTCGTAATCGATGGCGCCGACTATTTTTCCGTCTTTATATAAGGGTGTTATTCTGGCTATGTTGATTTCTCCGCCTGAAAAGTAGAAATGCTCGTAGTCTTCTTTTCCGGTTGCGAGGACCTCCGGTATGCTGCTGATCAGGAAGAAATCCCTTATATTTTTTCCCACGGAATCGGTCAGATCAACACGGTCAAAATACTCAATGAATTCCAGAATCGCTTCACTCATATATTTTATTTTGCCAGTCTCATCGACGACCACCAATTGTCCAATATGGTCAAAAACTAATTTGCATTCTTCCAATGTCATATCAAAGTTATTATATTTTTTCTTTGTACTCATCCCGCCTGACCTTCTCCTATATCATATTGATTCCGACCGATTTTTTCTTTGATAGAATTATACCACGCGCTATGTTTAAAACAAAGGGATTGGAGGCAAGCGCATTTTCTCCTCTTCCGGTCTTTTCTTGGTGTATTTATCTAAATAGCAAAATGGATGCCAAGAACATACGAAAGAGAAAGGGCCATCTTTACACATTTATAGGTCCCCTCTGCCTTCCTGAAAGTCGTAACTGTCGGATATTTTTACACGAAAACAAAATCCTATCCATTCTATGAAGCGTTGCGCCGTGTCGGTTTTCTTTACAGTGTTAATCGGTCCTTACAGTTGAATTTAAATATTACGGCCCGCAGGAATCCTGCGGGCCGTAATTCAGACGCTAGAAAGCGATCTCTAAAGGAATATTTAATCTTGAAAACTCTTCTGTTTGAACCTCTGATATGCCGCTATCCGTAATGACCAAATCAATATCGCTCAACGGCAGGAACTTTCGAGAAGCTTTTGTCTGTATTTTTGAGCTGTCCAGAAGCAGCACCTTTCTGGCGGAGTTTTTCAAAAAGGCTAATGTTGTGTTGATGCTGCCGACATCATAATTGCTCAATCCTGTTTCGAAATCCAGGGCGTCGGCGGAGAAAAAGGAAATGTCATAATTATAGTTGGAGATTTCCTGACAAGAAGTGAACCCTTCCGTAGAGACGTTGCTCATATTGACCTGCCCGCCGACGCAAAACAGCGTCAGGCTGCTGTGGAGGGTGAGGTAATGGGGGATAAACAGACTGTTTGTGATTACGGTGATCCCCTCTTTACTGATAAGCTGCTTCGCCAGTTCAAGCGCGGTCGTGCTGGAATCGATTCCGAGCACATGTCCGGGCTGTACCAGTTCGATGGCTTTTTTTGCGATGAGCACCTTTTCCAGGTGGTGCATGGAATAGCGCTTAAAATAATTAACGTCAAACGCGGGGTCATGATTAAGAGTAAATTCGCCGTTCAGATTCTTTTTAATCAAATTCTCAGCCAACAGTTGGTTGATATCCCTTCTTATTGTTACGGAAGAGGTATCAAATTTATCGAATAGCTCATCTATAGTCACTGATGGATTCCTGGCGACATATGCCAGCAATTCTTTCCTCCTGTTATCGATGTTTTCTTTTGTGTTCTTTGCCAAAATTTACTCCTCACTTTCCATTCTGAATAAATATATATTATCATTTATATGATAAAAATCAACAATTAAATGAAAAAATACATGAGATATTATCATTTAATCGTAATTTGCATAAAGAGAAAAATAATTTATTGACAAAATTATCGTTAAATATTAATATAATTATCATAAAGGTGCGTTTTGGGAGGTGAAATATGAAAAACTTAGATATTTATGACATTATTGAGAAAAAAGCGAATAAGAAAAAATTATCATATGAAGAATTACAGTTTTTTATAACGAAGCTTTGCTCCGGGGAACTGCCGGACTACCAAACGGCTGCGCTTGTCATGGCAATTTATATCAATTCGATGGAAATAGATGAATTGTCCGGCTTTACGAAAATCATGGCAGAATCGGGAGAGCAGATCGACCTTTCCGAAATACAGGGCATAAAAGTCGACAAGCACAGCACCGGAGGAATCGGCGATAAGACGACCCTAATAATAGGTCCGATCATTGCTGCCTGCGGCGGTAAAATGGCGAAAATGTCCGGAAGGGGCCTGGGCTATTCCGGCGGAACGATCGATAAATTGGAAGCAATCCCGTCATTCAGAACCGGTTTGGAAAAAAATGAATTCATTCATAATGTAAATGAAGTCGGTATGGCGATTACAGGCCAGACCGCGGATATTGCTTTGGCCGATAAAAAAATATACGCAATCAGGGATGTAACGGCTACCGTAAGCAGCATTCCCCTGATCGCCAGCAGTGTCATGAGCAAGAAATTGGCGTCGGGCGCCGACAAAATTGTTCTGGATGTAAAGATGGGCAGCGGGGCTTTTGTTAAAACCATGGAAGAGGCAGTAAAGCTGGCGGAAGCCATGGTGGAAATCGGAAAGCAAAATGGAAGAGAAACCGTGGCGATTATCACAAACATGAACAAGCCCCTTGGCAATAATGTGGGAAATCTTCTGGAAGTACAGGAAGCCGTGTCCACATTAAGGGGAGAGGGACCCGAGGATCTGACGGAGCTCTGCATATGGCTGTCTGCGCAAATGCTGTCTTTGGCGGAAGCAGATACCTTTGACAATTGCGTTAAGAGAGCGAAATCAGCACTCGAAAGCGGAAAGGCGCTGGAGAAGTTCAAGGAATTTGTGCAAAGGCAGGGCGGCGATTATGAAGTAATCGAGAACCCGGAACGGTATTATAAAAGACCGGAGAGCTATTCCTATCATGCGGAACAGGCGGGATATTTCTCTATTACCTCCGCCGAGCTGATCGGCAAGGCAGGGGTTTTGCTGGGAGCGGGAAGATTAAAAAAGGAGGACGGCATAGATTATACGGCCGGAATCATTTTTCATAAGAGCCACGGCGGCCATGCAGAGAAAGGGGAGCTCCTCTTTACCATGTACGGGGAAGATGCTGAAAAATTTGACCTCGCCTTGCCTGCTCTGAAAGAATCGTTCGTTCTTACGCAGGAGGAACCGGTAAAAGAACCTCTGATCTTAAAGATAATACGCTGAGTTGAAAATGTAAGAAGATATTTGTATTGATAAATAAAGAAAGGAAAGAGAAAAATATGGCTGGAAACATCGTATGCAATGCTGTAGATTTTACAGGGAAAACAGTTGTAGTTACAGGAGCGGCGCAGGGAGCAGGCGCCGGTATTGCCCGGCGTTTTGCGGAGGCGGGAGCAAATGTTGCCATAACGTTCAACACGAATAAGGAAGCGGCTGACGAAAAGGTTGCGGCCTTTAAGAAATTAGGTGTGGATGCGGAAGCGTTTCATCTGGACCAGAAAAACGTATCTGAAATCGATGGAGTGATCCAGGCAATCGCGGCCCGTTTCGGATCAATTGACTGTATCGTCAACAATGCCGGCATTTATCCTCATCAGACGACATTCCGGATGACGCAGCAGGATTGGGACGACATGCAGGACAGCAACACCAGAGGCGCGTTCTTTGTCTGCCAAAGTGTCGCCAAAATCATGAAGGAGCAGAAGTCGGGGGGCGCTATCGTCAACGTCTCTTCTATCAATGCAACGAATCCGAGCAATACGCTGATTCATTACGGCGTATCAAAGGCGGCGGTGGAGATGCTTACAAAATGCCTGGCCAGCGATTTGGGCAAATTTGGAATCCGGGTAAACTGCATTGCGCCGGGTCTGATCGATGCGCCAAGACTTGATGAATTCGTTCCCGGATGGAGAGAAAGCTATTCTGACAGGGCGCCCCTGGGGCGGATTGCAACTCCTGAAGATATGGGTAATGTCTGTATTTTCCTGGCATCCGACCTGGCGGGGTTTGTAACAGGGCAGACCATTGCCGTGGACGGAGGGGTCCTTTTGGCTCCTGCTTATGACGGAAAAAATAAAAGCTTAGAAGGTATCGAGTAATACGAGTAATACAGGAATAGAGGGAGGACGAAGATGAGCGGTAAATTATTGCAGGATAAGGTTGCGGTTATCACCGGAGGAACGAGTGCAATGGGCATGGGAATCGCAGAGGTTTTTTTGGAAAAGGGCGCTAAGGTAATCCTTGGCGACTTGGATCAAACCAAATTGGATCATACGAAGGATGCTTTGAATCAGGCAGGAGATGAAATCAATGTTGCGGCAATCAAGCTTGATCTGACTTCGGCCGAATCCATAAGAGAATTCCTCGACAAAGCGGAAGCGGCCTTTGGAAAGTTAGACATTCTCGTAAACAATGCGGGAGTATGTATCGGGAACTCAATGTTTGATATTCCGCAGGAAACCTTTGATCTGACCTTCAATGTCAACGTCAAGGGCTTGTTTGAGATATCAAGGCAGTTTGCGAAAAAGAATATAGCAGGGAACAGACCGGCCAATATCGTCAACCTTGCGTCCAACGCCGCGAAGGTGTGCTTTGAGGGTATGGCGGACTACAATGCTTCAAAAGCGGCCGTCGTGAATTTGACACAAAGCATGGCAAAGGAGCTGGCCAAATTTAATATCAATGTCAACGCGGTATGCCCCGGCGCTGTGGATACCGATATGTTGAGACAGTGTATGCTGGATGCGGTGAAGGCGTCAAACGGGACTGTCACCCTCGAGGATTGCAGAAAAACCTGGGGCCCTCCCCAGCTTGGAAGGCTGATCCAGCCGCATGAAGTGGGACGGGTAGTCAGCTTCCTGGCAAGCGACGAGGCCCTGATTATACGCGGACAAGCCATCAGCATTGACGGCGGCAATACGCCGTACTGAGACTTCTGACAAGGTAGCAGGCAGGTATCGGTAATCAGTATTGAAGGCGGTAACTTACCGCACTGAAATAAAGTATTGTTTTTCAAAGGAGGATAAAAATGAAAAGTAAATTATCAAAACTGCTGTCTCTGATCATAGTTATTGCCTTGTGCGTTTCCAGCCTTGCCGCCTGCGGTGCGGACAAAGGAGCGGGAACTGAAAAAGAGGATGAAGTCAAGATCGCCTTGATTTCGAATCAAAGATCCGGGGATATGGGACCTGTTGATGCGATGTTTGCAGGGGCCAAAAGAGTAGAGGCTGATTTCGGAGTAACGGTAAAGACGCTGGAATCAGAGGATGCGGCGGCTTATGAGGATGATATCAGAGCCATGGCTGCTGAAGGCTATGATTTGATAATAACTACGTTTCCGCCGATGACCGAAGCGACAAAAGCGGTCGCCGCAGAGTATCCCGATACGATGTTCGCCGCGATCTTCCAATATATCAATGTTGACGGTGCAAAAGCCGATAATGTATGGGATACGGAATATCGGGGAGAAGAGGCGACATATGTCTTGGGCGCGATGGCCGCAACCTTGACCAAAACAAATGTGATCGGCTATATCGGCGGCGATGAATC
>CAMJRV010000043.1 GCA_946408315.1 uncultured Bacillota bacterium
ACATCATCAATGCAAGACCGGGTCTGCACACGATGATCACGCTGCCCGTTCCGAGAGCGATTATGGGAGACATGAGAGACCTGATCAGCCCGGAAGCTAAAATTGTAAAATAAGACGGACGGACTGGTAAGACAATTTTAGGGCAAGGAAAATAGAAGGTGGGAAAAATGATTAAAAAAGGTGAATGGGTGAGAATCCATAAGACGATACTGGAGCCTTCCGAGCGGGCGCCCCAGGTTCCCGAGGATACAAAGCAGGTTCCTCTTGAAATGTGGGATAAGGGCTTTCTGGAAGCGGATGCCGAACTTGGCGATGAAGTAACGATAGAAACAGTTACGGGAAGAAAAGAGACGGGTACGCTCATCGAGGTGAATCCGTATTACGAACACGATTTCGGCAAGTTCGTGCCGGAGCTGCTCGTCATCGACAAGCAGGTGAGAGAGATTGTATTCGGAGGTGAAAAATAATGACAAAAGCTAACGATTACAATTCCGTAATGGCGAGAAAAGCGGAGATCATGCTGAAATCGGTAGGAATCGACTATTCCAAGTTTGAAAGTGGCTCCATCGCGTTTGATTATGAAAAGATGATGCGGGAAACGGGATATACCCTGGAAGAAATGCAGGAGATCCAGTACAGCGTAGGCGTTGGAAACACGCCTGTTCTCGAGCTGAGAAACCTGACCGAACTGGCCCGGAAATGTGCGCCGGTAGGAAAAGGAGCCCGGATCTTCATGAAGGATGAAGCCAGCAATCCGTCGGGAAGCTTCAAGGCAAGAAGAGCGGCCAACTCTGTGTACCATGCCAAGAGGCTGGGCTTCAAAGGCGTCGTCACCGCTACCAGCGGAAATTACGGAGCTGCGGTGGCGTCTCAGGCAGCCATTGCCGGCCTGAAGTGTATCGTCGTTCAGGAATGCTACGACTCAAAGGGAGTGGGACAGCCTGAAATCGTGGAAAAGGCGAGAAAGTGCGAAGCTCTGGGAGCAGAGGTCGTTCAGCTTTCCGTCGGTCCCGAGCTGTTCTATAAATTCCTGCTCCTTCTGGAGGAGACCGGATACTTCAACGCCTCTTTATACACGCCTTTTGGAATCGCAGGCGTAGAAACGCTGGGATACGAAATTTCCATGCAGTTTAGGGAAAAATACGGAAAGGACCCCGACGTGGTGGTCTGCACCAATGCAGGCGGCGGAAATATGACGGGAACCGCACGGGGGCTGATCAAGGCTGGAGCGACCTCCAAGCTGATTGCTGCCAGCGTCAACCTTGCCGGACTGCACATGGCCTCCGACGGTCAGTTCAATAAAAAGTCATTTACCACAGGACATACGGGCTTTGGAATGCCCTTTGCTTCCTGGCCGGACCGCTCCGACGTGCCGAGATCGGCCGCCAGACCCCTTCGGTATATGGAACGGTATGTTACCGTTGCTCAGGGTGAAGTATTCTATATCACGGAAGCCCTTGCCAGACTGGAAGGGCTGGAAAAAGGCCCGGCCGGAAATACCGCCCTCGCTGCAGCCTTCTATCTGGCGCAGGAGATGGACCAGGATCAGACGATCATCGTATCCGAAACCGAATATACCGGCGCGGGCAAGCATATTCAGCCTCAGCTTTCCTTTGCAAGGGATAACGGAATCGAGATCTTCTTCGGCGACCCTGCGGAAGAGGTCCCGGGTAAGAATATCATCCTGCCTTCTCATCCGTCCCTCATCAAACCGAGAGACGTGGATATCGTCCATATGAGAAGGTCGCTGATCAAGACCGCCGTCAACACGTACAAGGTGGAGCCGACGGAGGAGGATATCGCTTTCCTTGCGGAAGAAACGAATTCCAGCGTGGAATTTGTAAAGGAAACTTTAAAATCATTATAATGGATGCCTGACAGTGTGTACCCTCGGAAACCGCTCGCGCTCGGACGGTTTCTGCGGGTACACATCCTGTCGCAGCATCTCATAAAAGATATTGAAAGGATAGAAGGATGAAAAGAGCAGATGATTTTCAGGAGAGAAGAAAACATATTGCCGGTCTGACTGACGAAGAGCTCTATAACAGATTCTGGGAGTTGACAGAGCAGGTGGTAACTCCTCTCCTTGATCTGGGGAGAAAGAATACAACACCCTCGATTGAACGGGCTGTGCTGTTAAGAATGGGTGTCTCCTCCCTTGATACACAGAAAATCGTGGAAGGCTGTATGGATAGAGGTCTCATGGGACACGGCGCCGGCCACGTAGTATATAAGTTATCCAAAGAAAAAGGCATGTCCATCCGGGAAACCAGCGAAGAGCTGGCGAAGGGCAAATACTGGGACGAAGCCGTCGCACTGTTTAAATAAGGAGGAGGTGGGTCAAGATGACAGAATTGAAACGCAATGAAAAATTAGATATCCAAAACATCTTGAAGGACCTGGACCAGTATGAGCCGAAAAGAAGAGGCTGGCACTGGAGAAAGCCTGCTCCTGGGATCAAGATGGGGCCTTTTGAATACAAGGATTGCTCAGAACCGCTGAAAAACGGCGTTGGACTCCCTCCGGCCAAGTTCTTCGGTGATATCGATCCGCAGCCGCTGCCGGTTATCACGACAGAAATCGCTTCCGGAAGATTCGAAGACGATATCAGAAGAATGAGAATGGCGGCATGGCATGGCGCAGACCATATCATGGTTATCCGTCACATGGGTCAATCCCACATCGACGGCCTGATGGAAGGTACGCCGCAGGGTATCGGAGGTGTTCCGATTACCAGAAAACAGGTAAGAGCACAGAGAAAGGCTCTGGATATCATCGAAGAGGAAGTAGGACGCCCGATCAACTACCATTCCTACGTATCCGGCGTAGCGGGACCCGATGTTGCCGTTATGTTTGCAGAAGAAGGCATCAACGGCGCCCACCAGGATCCTCAGTACAACGTTCTGTACAGAGACATCAACTGCGTGCGGTCCTTCGTAGACGCCTGCGAATCCAAGAAGGTCATGGCCTGGGCAGGCATGCTTCAGATCGACGGTGCCCACAACGCCAACGCTACAGCCCGGGAAGCATGGAAGATCATGCCGGAGCTGATCGTACAGCACGCCATCAACTCCCTGTTTTCCGAAAAGGTAGGAATCAGTCCTGACCTGATCAGCCTGTCCACCGTGCCGCCGACAGCGACACCGGCTCCGGCTGTATATACGGACCTGCCCTATGCAGTTGCCTTGAGAGATATCTGCGGCAGATATAAGATGAGAGCACAGCAGAACACGAAGTACATCTGCTCCTCCGCAAGAGAAGCTACCGTTACTCACGTGCTGAACATGCTGATTTCCAAGCTGACTTCTGCAGATATTCAGTCCACCATCACACCGGACGAAGGAAGAAACGTTCCCTGGCACATCTACAACATCGAAGCCTGCGACAATGCAAAGCAGACGCTGGTCGGCCTGGACGGCCTGATGGATATGATCGAGCTGAAGAAGGACGGTCCCCTGAGAGACATGGCCAGAGATTTAAAGGAAAGAGCTTGCCTGTTCATGGAAGAAATCCTCGAGGTAGGCGGGTATTTCCAGGCCGTACAGGAGGGATTTTTCGTAGATTCTGCCAAATATCCTGAAAGAAACGGCGACGGTATCGCCAGAAAGATCGAAGGAGGCGTAGGCTACGGATTTATCTTCGAGCGTGCAGAGGACTATATGGCTCCCGTAACGGCTCACTTCGGTTATAACAACGTGGAACAATACGGCGGAAATCCTGAAGATCCGGCGGCCCTCATCGGCGGCTGCACCTTCGAGGACAGAAGCAAGATCGTATTCATCGACGAGCTGGATGAAACCGACTGTGTAGACGTGCGAATTGAAAAGGTGAAGAAGTACCTGGAAGGCAAAGCCCTCAAGCCGGAGGTAGAATGGTGTGCAGACGGCACCATCCTTCTGACCATGTGCATTCCTGCCAATACGAGAGTATCGGAGGCTGCCGCCCTGGAAATCGGTAGAAAGCTGGGTCTGGAAAATCCGGAGGTCATCAGCAAAGAGGTTCTTCAGGAAGCGGAGGGAACAAGAATCGAAATGAAGGGCAAAGTGACCTTCGACATCGATCCCGAGACCCTGGTGCTGCCTCCCGAACCGCACTACCTGAGCGACGCTGTCTTATACAAGGAGTTCAGCGATCATCCGATGAAGGTCGTCTGCGGTACCGTAGGCGAGGACGAACACTCTGTAGGGCTTCGTGAGATCATTAACATCAAGCATGGAGGGATCGAGAAGTGGGGGATTCAGGTGGAATACCTGGGGACTTCCGTTCCGGTAGAAAAGCTGGTAGACGCGGCGATCGAGCTGAATGCGGATGCCATCCTCGCTTCTACCATCATCTCTCACGACAATGTTCACTATAAGAATATGAAGAGAATCAATGACCTGGCTGTCGAAAAGGGCATCCGCGATAAGGTCATCATCGCAGCCGGCGGTACCCAGGTAGTTCCTGAGGAAGCCCGGAAGACAGGCATTGACGAGGGCTTCGGCAGAGATTCTCACGGAATCGATGTGGCTACCTTCTTAGCGGAGGAAGCGATGAGACGCAGAGGAGAACTTTAAACAAGATTCACATTCGTATGTCGCGACGTGGTATTCGCCCGGGAGCCTCCCTCGCTTGTATGCTGCGCATACTAGCTTGCCCAATTTGCATGGCAAATTGCTGGCAAACTTATGCACAGAAATCCCAAATCTTTGATTTGCAGATTTCTACTGCTAAGCTCGGTATAAGGTGTTAGGTCTCCCTTCCGCGAATACCACGCCCCGACAGCACACGATATTTCCTGTATAATAAAAAGAAGAGCGGGCTACAGCCCTCCCTTCTTTTTTAAAGGAGAACCATATGAAAGTAGACGTCTTAGTAGCAGAAATAGGGTCTACCACTACGGTAGTGAATGCTTTTAACGGTATACGGACAGACGATCCGGTATTTTGGGCGCAAGGTCAGGCGCCGACCTCGGTTTTGGAGGGGGATGTGCGGATCGGTCTGCAGGGCGCCATAGACGACTTGTGCAAAAAGATGAATATCGATAGCCTGGAATACGACGAAATGCTGGCCACTTCATCGGCGGCAGGCGGTTTGAAGATGACAGTTCACGGGCTGGTCTACGACATGACGGCCAAGGCGGCAAAGGAAGCAGCCTTGGGGGCGGGAGGCATCATCCATTACATCACCGCAGGAAGGCTTCGCAGAACAGACCTGGCAAAGATAAAGGAAATCAATCCAAACCTGATCCTCATAGCAGGAGGGGTGGATTACGGCGAGCGGGACACGGCGATTTCCAACGCGGAAATGATTCGCTCCATGGGGCTTTCCACGCCGGTGATCTATGCGGGAAACTGCGAAAATCAGGAGGAGATGAAGCTGATTTTCGACGAGGAAAGCGGCATGAAACTCTACAACGTCGAAAACGTCTATCCCAAGATCGATGATCTGAACGTAGAGCCTTGCCGGCGGGTGATTCAGGATGCTTTTGAGGAGCATATCACCCACGCGCCGGGCATGGAACACGTGAGAGATATGGTAAACGGCGCCATCATCCCCACGCCGGGAGCGGTTATGGAATGTACCAAGCTGCTGTACGAGTGCATCGGGGACCTGATCGTGCTGGACGTAGGCGGGGCGACCACCGACCTCCATTCCGTGGCGACGGAATCCGACCAGGTGGCGCGCATCATGATCTCGCCGGAGCCAAAGGCTAAGCGTACCGTAGAAGGAGATCTGGGGGTTTATGTAAATCGCATGAAGATCATCGAGTCCATCGGCGAGGAAAAGCTGCGGGAAGAGTGCGAGAAGATGGGCATCGATCTGGACAAGACCCTGGAATCCTATGTGGCCATTCCCAAGAACGAGGACGAGATACGATTGGTAGAACGGCTTACCAAGGAAGCAGTCATCAAAGCGGTAGAGCGCCATGCGGGAAAGATCCGCTACGTCTATGGACCTACGGGCAGAAGCTCTGTGGCGGAGGGGAAAGACCTGACGCAGGTCCGGTACATCATCGGCACCGGCGGAGCCCTCACCAGACTGCCTCATCGGGTGGAGATCATGAAGGAAATCGCCAGACACAACGAGACTGGTATGCTGCTCTTCCCGGGCGAACACGCAAAGATTCTGGTGGACAACGAGTATATCATGGCCTCTTTGGGGGTTCTGTCCATACGGTTTCCGCAGGCGGCTGTCCGTTTGCTGGAAAAGAGTTTGAATTTCAAATTCCCGGAGAAGAAGGACGAATCCTATCAGGCCAGGTACATCGACGAGTTGAACCGGGTCACCGAGGAGGCCAGGCAAAAAGAGGAAGAATACCGCAAGCACATTGAGGAAAGTGAAGCCATGGGCTATGATATGAGCGCCTATAAAAACCCGGAGCCGATCGGAGGGGCCAACAAAAATCAGGACGGATCACCGATCAAGGCGCAGGACAAGGAGAAGGACGCCATCCAGCAGGGAGAAGGCTTGCAGGGGAAGTGGGCAACCCAGGACATGGGGGACTGCAACCACGACTGCCCTCATTGCACCAGAGCGCATTGTCCAAACCGGAAGAGTTTCTAGAATGGATAAAAAAAGAAATCTACAACAAGGGAAACACCAATAGGGATGTTTTCGGAGATTTGCCGCAGGGTTATAAAGTCCTGCGGTTTTTTTAACTCACGGGTCTGCGCCGCCATTACAAAAATAAAGATTAGATAAATTGAAAATATACCGGTATTCGCATATAATATATTTTGTATTTTATATTCACATGAGGGAAAACGGTTGAAAGTTCTCGTTTCGGCGCTCTTGGGCCATTCCCGCCGATGCAAAAAAGCCTGCTGACCCTCGAAAAGAACATAACTTAAGGAAGTGACCGTCATGTTGCGTATTGCCATCTGCGACGACCAGCCAAGGGAGTTGGAAATCATCAACGAGTACATAACAGAATACCTTGGCACTCATACATTGGAAGCAGAGGTGAAAGAGTTCTCCCATCCTGATAAACTGCTGACCATTATTGAAGCCGAGAGCTTTCATTTCTACATACTGGATATTGTCATGCCCATGGTGAGCGGATTAGAATTAGGCAAAGAAATACGCCGCCTTGATCGGGAGGCGCAGATTATCTACGCCACCACCGAGCCGCAGTTTGCATTGCAGGCATACGCCGCAAGCCCCGTCAACTATTTGATTAAGCCGCTTGATAAGCAACAGCTGTTCGAAACACTCGCTTTTGCTATCTCGAAAATAGACTTATCCGAGGAACAGACATTTACCGTTAAAACCGCCGGGAGTCTGCGTATACTCAATCTGTCCGAGATTCTTTGCTGCGAATACCGCAGCCATGCTGTCATCTTTACCCTGACCGACGGTGAGGAGGTCATCAGCCGCACTATCCGTGAAAGCTTCGCGGAATATAGTCTTCCCATCCTAAAGGATACTCGTTTCTTACAATGCCACACCTCATACCTTGTTAATATGCGACGGGTGGAACGCTTTGCAAAGGACAGCTTCACCCTGCGCGGTGGAAAGGTTGTTCCCATTGCGGCAAAGCAATATCAAGCAGTACGCGATCAATATATGAACTTTCTGATGGCAAAGGAGGGGTGCAGATGAGTGAGCATTTTCCGGATTTCCTGCGGGCGGCCATATCCACCACCGCCAATGTTCTACTGATGATAACCCTTTTACAGCCGAAGTATTCCAAAAAGATCACACTACTGACTATGCTCTGCATTCTCGCCGCCGATTTAGGCACGGCGATTTACTGCTATCTCAGCGGAAATTTGACCTTGCTTTCAAAACTTGACATAGTCCTGTTTGCGGTGCTTTGCTTTGCGGTGCGACCGCTGTTCAAAGACACCTTCATGCAGTGGCTGTTTTCCTATCTCACCGTCCAGAACATCAGCGATGCCGTCATTGTCCTCAGCTTTATCGGCTCAAGGCATTTACCTTATCCCCCTTATGCCAACTCCCTGCTGCGCATCATCTTGTTCGGCACTTTTCTGCTGATTTTGTCGCGATATGTACGTCCGCTGTATCGGCAGGCGGTGGAGCATTGGTCGGCGTACTTCGCCGTGGCGCTGGGCATTTACATCACGTTCAACTATTATGTTCTGTCCTCGGACGATATTGTCGTTACCCTGACGGAGCAGGCGGTACCGCTGCTTCTGGTGATTTTTATCGGACTTGCTGCCTACGGATCCATTATCCTCTCCCTTAAAAATCTCCAGCGAGAATATCGGATCAAAGAGGAGAACCAGAAAATGCAGGCGGAGCGAGAATATCTGCAACTGGCCGCAGGTAATATGTCCCAGCGGCTGGAGCTTATGGAGGAGGTATCGGCGCAGAACAGCCGTGCTGCCCATGACCGCCGTCATTTCAACAATATGATTTTGGCGCTTTTGGAGAAAGATGAAAATCAAGAGGCTGTTTCTCTACTGAAAAAACAAAATCAGGACACCCCTAAGATAAGTAAGGTCTATTGCGAAAATCCCGCCGTCAACGCCGCCGTCTGCCACTATGCAGGTCTTGCGGAGCAGTCGGGCATTCTCACAGAGATTGAACTGGATATTCCAAGGGACCTGACCGTGGATTCCCTGGAGCTTTCCATGGTGGTGTCAAATCTTTTGGAAAATGCTATTGCGGCTTGCTTAAAAAACTCAGGTAGTAGGCCGTTATCAATTCAGTTTATCTGCCGCAATATGGGACGCTTGCTTTTGGAGATAGAAAATCCCTGTACAAAAGGTACTGTCCTTGACGAAGAAGGCTACCCCGTCACCCTTGAAGAAGGCCACGGCATTGGTAGCAAAAACGTCATCGCTTTTGCGAAGAAATATGATGGTGAGCTAATATACCAAGTAGAAAAAGGACTTTTTCGAGTTCGCCTGCTGGTGTAAGAGTAGATATTTTTCATTTGTCAAGGCAAGTTTCAAGTGAATATGCGTTTTTTAAGTGTAAAAATGAGTCTTTTAAGTGTAAAGGCTTATTTTTTCTTTTTCTCATGGTATCCTCATGGCTGTAACTTATAGAAAAATCTACATACTTTTCAGCCAAAGGAGTGTGACAGGATGGAAAATCGTCGGCGCAGGAAGGAGGATACACCCCTTTCTGTCCCCAATACCGAAGGCAATGTGTGGCCAAAACAGGTCTGTCTGGCTTTTGAACCGAGAGACGATACACCGGAGGGTGTGCGACAGTGCTGGTACTGCCGGTGTGCCGATTTTCATTTGGACAAGCCCCGCTCACTGGATGTGGGCGTATGCTACTGGCCGAAAAAGATATTGAAATAGGCAGCGGGTGATATGGTATATAAAGAATCCACTGTACAATTAATATCACAGATATACGCAGAATTAGGGAGGGAACTATATGAAAATAAACAGCTTCAAAAAGGGACTGGCATGGATTCTGTCTTTGGCGGTAATTTTAGGTTTACTGCCTGCAGTGATGATAACGGCGAGTGCGGCGAGTCCTGCGTTTGCACTTTCGGCGGATTTTTCGGTTCATCCATCACAATCGCCCAGAAGCGTAGTAGGCTTGCCGGGAGATAAAACCGCTGTACTCCAGTATCATTATGATGCTACAGGCACAGTCACCTACTATCTGAGCATTTACAGCAGTGATGGAAGCGTGCTGCTGAACGAAAAAAACATCAGCGCATTGATGGATACAAAATATAAAGGTGAGGAATGCAGCATTCTACCCCTGAGCAATGGGAACATTGCCGTTGCTTACGGGAAAGGGGACAGCAGTGCTGCTATTCTGACGGGCAGCAGCGAGTCCAATCCAGGTGCGTATTTTATGATTCTTGACCAGTCCGGAAACAAGGTGCTGGGTCAAACGAAGATCAACGCAAGCGATCCGTCCACAGTCCTTACAAGAGCAGTTTCCATGGCTCAGCTTCCAAACGGAAATATCGCCTTTTCGTGGCAGAGAAATGACAATATCAGCATTGCAACACGGGTGTATACGCAGAGCGGAGCAGCGGCCACAGCCGAAACAGTTCTCATAAGCGGCAATGCCTACCAGAACGCGATAGCCGCCGGGGCGGACGGCAAATACATGGTGGTCTATAGCAATAGTGAAGCTTCGCAATACGCGTTTTATTATGCGATTCTTGATTCCGTCACAGGCACGGTGATTAAAACGCAGAAGTTTGCTGACGGCAATTCCATGGTGCCGTTGGTAGCCGCCTTGACAAACGGAAACTACCTGTACGGGGCTTACTATTATAATACCAGGGAAACAGGAATATATCTCTGCGACGCCTCTGGAAATCCTATCAGGAACTTCACGCTGGATGGGTCGCTCCTTGAGGGCAATATGGCAATCAGCAGGGCAACCGGCTCCGAAGGCTTCGTGCTGTGGTCGTACGACGAGGCATCGGTCAATGCGGTTAATAACGCCTATAATACCAACGGGAATTGGTCCGGCACGCAGTATGTACACCTGAAGTATTATGACAACAATGGCGATTTGCAATACACCACAGCTTCTCCTGTCGATTCCGGGAATACGGCACTGTTGGACTATGATGCAGATAGTTGGGATTGGAACATTTACTATTCCCCTTGGTTTTATCTCAGTTCGGGATATGACCGTGGTTTTTCCCTGTATAAAATCAATTACACAAGCATGGCGGATTATACATCCGGCATCAAGCTGTTCGATATGGGCACATCCAGCACCTACACCGCAACAGTGACGGTGAATAAGGACGGCGGTGCGTGGACAGCGGACGCGCCCGTTATCACGATCGGTACTGCGAGCGCAACCGCTTCGGACAATGGATCGGCGTTCTCAAACGGAACATATAACATTTATGCCAACGGCGTTGATACGGGGGCAGATATCACGGTATCCGGTACGGCGGCTACGGCTATACTGAACTATTATACCTTAGCACTGACTGCCGGAACAGGTATCACAAGCGTCAGCGGATCGGGGGTCTATCTTTCCGGCACAACCGTGAATATCGACGCAGTGGTGATGTCAGGCTCTACTTGGGGGAAGTGGTCGGACGACAACACAGCCCAAGCCCGCAGCATGACAGTCAGCAGTACCATCTCGCTTACGGCAATTGCGATGGGGAAGGAAGCCACACCGAGCGCGAACTTCACCGCTGCCGGTTCTGACAGCGGTAC
>CAMJRV010000044.1 GCA_946408315.1 uncultured Bacillota bacterium
CCGCACAACCTCGTATGATACGTCACCGAGAATTACAGTGTCGCCGCTCTGGAGGGTCCAGAAGCCGGTCTTATCGGCCAGAGCTTCCCATTCTTTTGGCTTCACATAGCCCTTAAAAGACATGGGAATGATCAGACGCAGGCCGTCAGCTGACGCCACCCCAGTTTTACGGACCACCGCCCCCTTGGAGCTGTCCCAGAAGACACCGTTCAGAACGGTGCGCTGCCACTTCTCGACACTGCGGTCGGTGTACTCGTTATAGACGGTTACGGTATGCGGAAACATCAGCAGCCACCTCCTCGATACATCAGGCCGGTCATCCCCAGATAGAGCAACGCCGCGTCATACTGTTGCTGATCCAGCGTCTTACCGCTTCCGGCGTAATGCTTGGTCCAGGGGCCTACGGTCTGAGATGCCAATTCCCCGCCCTGTTCCTTTTTCAGAAGGATATCAGCCACAGCGCAACAGGCGTCCTTGACCTTCTCTTGCACTGCTTCAGGATGGATTCGGCCAGCTCTGCCAAACGTCACCTGATCAATGTAGGCGGAAGCCCGCCGGGAGAGACGATCAAAATCCTCTTCCGGCATGGCACCCTTGTAGATATCCGTATAATAAGTGTAATCAGCATAAGGCATTTGCCTCACCTCGCTTATGCGTTCGGAATCAAGGTGATATCCTTTGTCACTGCCGCGGTCGCCACAGTCACCGTCTCTGTCACGGTTCCGAATCCAGACTTCTTGATCTTTGCTTCATAGGTTCCGGCCCTGAGATTGAACACGGCCTTGCCAGAAGCATCGGTCTTAAGTCTGGCTCCATTCATATCGACAATCGCACCAGCGACAGCCGCAGGGGTTCCTGCGTTATCCTTAACCGTAAACGTCACCGTCTTGGTCGTTACTGCGGTAGCGGGTTCCAGATACGCAAACGGGCAGCCGGTCCGATCCTCATCCACTCTGGTGGCGGGATTCGGCAGCGCCCATCCCATCCGGAACACGACACGGAGAGCGATCATATCCTGCTGTGCGAGATTGTAGACGATCTCTTTCGTGGTCGGGTCCTGGATGACGCCCTGATCGAGGATCTTTACGGTGATATCCTGCCTGATCGCATAGACCGCCTGAGAGAAGTCTCCCACGATCAGCTGTGCGATAGTCGCGTCGAAGGATCCATTCTGCGGGAAGTACATCGGCGCGCCGTCAAGGGCGTACTGTGTGGATCCCTGCATATCGGACTTAAAGATCGGATGGCCGTCAGTGCCCTTGATACCTCTGAGCTTTCCTCTCATCCCCATAGCGGCCATGGTGCCGTTGACCATGTATCCGTCTTCCTCAACCTTAGAAATCACTCCGTTTTCGCCCATAATCAGGTCAAAATAGTCCGGAGCTCCACCAGGAGCAACATTATTTCCTGCCTGCCTTGCCCTGGTAATAATGTCGGCGCCCCAACCGGACGGTCTGTTGATGCCGAAAACAACAGCCTGGTCTACTCTCTGCCCAATAGCCTCGATGACTCTCGGCTCTACCTCGCCCATGATATCAAAGGACGCGTCATCCACTACGGCTTCCGGGATCGGCACGATGACGGCCAACTCTTCGGCGACAAGCCATACGTTATCCCAAGCCTGCTGCGAAGTCCGCTTAAACCCGGTATCGCCATTTACCCAGTATGCCATAGGGAGCATATCGAGCACCGGGACTCTGGTCTGCTTGCTTGTCATGTTGGGAAGCTTCCGGGCCAGTCTCATAAAGATGGACTGTTCCGGGGTTTTCTGCTGAATAGTCCCAATCAACTGTTCCTGGATCAGGGCCTCAGCCTGTTCTCTTGTAATTGCCATAAATTTTTACTCCTTTCCAAACAAAGAACGGAAAGCGTTATTCGCCTCGTCCTTTCTCTCGTTAACCATTTCTGTACCGGTTTGCCTCATGCCGGTCTTTGCAGGAGCCGCCGGCCTACTCTCCGTAAAGAGATGCGGGCTGCTCTCCCGGTAGGGCTTCGTGATGTCGTCCAGCCCGATCGCCTTGCCGTCGGATCCAAACGCAAACTTTTCAACACCGCCGTGTTTAAAGATCAGGTAATCCGGATCCGCCACACCTGCGGCCTTTAGGGCGTCCTTGAGGCCGTATTCCTTTTGGAGGTTATCGGCTTTGGCCTTCTCGGCGGCGACATCCGTATCATATTTCGTCTGCAGGGCGGTGATGTCGCCCTTAAGCTTTTCGACGTCCACACCATCAAACTTTTTCGCTGCCTCCTGAAGATCTTTGATCATCTGATTTGCGGTGGCCAGTTCTCCAACCTTCCCGGTAGTTTTGGCTTGTTCTGCGGCAATATCCTTCCCGTTCTCGGCCATGACCTTATCGATAACTTCCTGAGACAGCCCCAGTTCTTTCAAAAATTCCGTTTTCATGTCTCCCTTTCCCGGCTAGGCGTTTTAGGAGGTCGCCAGCTCCCGCCGTCCTGCTGTTTTAGGCTTGCAGGCGAGCCAATTGTGATAATAAAAAATAAACCTTTTAACGCCGTGTCCAGGGCGAGATATCGGATCACCTCCTCGTGAGAGGGTATAAAAATACCGCCTGCAATCGCAAGCGGCTTAGTCAGCGTTTTCTTCGTATTTTTTAAATTGGATCCCGCGATCTCCGGGGTATGGCTTGTCATGAACGGCTCCCTGCTTTGCCAATTCGGGAGGAATTCCATCAGGAAATGCAAGACAGCTTATTTTTCCCTTGACTGCCCCACGGAAGTGAGAGCACTCAAAACAGGCCGGAACATGGGTTCCTTCCCACCACCACCGGGGGGCGCTATATGGCTCTGAAAACCGTGCATCCATCATATTTCCTCCATGTAGATCGTGTACCCGTCTACCCGGATCACCTTGAACTGTGCATCCCTGCGGAACAGAATTTCCGTTTCTCCAGGATTGAACTCTCTCAAATCGCGGCCGGTTTTACTTTTAATCACGTATTGGATCGGGAAGGACTTGTCATAAACTGCCGTACTGGCAGACGTGTAGGCAGGAAAGCTTTTCACTTCGCCAGGGCGATGGCCCTTCACAAAATCGTCAATGTCCTCTATTCCGAAGGATGACACGGAGCGGTAAACGGTTCCTTCATGGGCCGGCATCTTGTCCAGTGCGGCATCCAGGCCCTTTACCAGCGTTTTCGCCTCGTCGGGAAGTGTCTGCCCTGCTCGTAGCAGTGAATTTACTTTATAGGACCCGCTGCTGATGTATTCCTTTAGGGCCCGTTCTTCTCCGCCAGTCAATTTCATTATAGGTGCGGTACCGCTCTTCGTCAAACCTTTTCCCTCAACAAATTTCAGCCTTCCTGCAAAAATATCATCGATTACTCCCTCTACGCTTCTCGCCAGAAGTCGGGGGGAGCCGCTCCCCGTTATTTCTGCAATCGCCGATGCGAAAAACTCGGAGCTGTTCTTTGAAGCATATATCGATAACTCTTTTCCTACTTGCACAGATTTCATGCCTGCCCTTTTAAGAGCTTCCTTTTGGATAAATTTCGAGGCTTCGTCTTTCCCGTACGGCACATATTTCCGAGTGATATATCCATCAAGAGCGTGTCCAAGCTCATGGTTAATTAGCGACTTCCAATCTGTGCCAGCAGGATGATATCCAACCTCCAGATCCTTTTCGTAGCTTTTGGCGATCTCTGTAATACTGCTGAATTTTTGGGGATTAATGAACGTTTTTCCGTTCCACATTTGGCTTTCTGCGTATATATCCTTATTGAGATCAGCTAGGAAACCGGACAATTCACCAGACATTTGCGGATACCGGGTTAGTACGCGCTCGTATGCTTCTGCGATCCCCTCTGCCACCTTTTCGTCAATACCAGATAAATTAACGGTACTCCCGGGACGCATATATTTTTCGATGCGTTCTTTCGGAGAAAACTTCTTTTCCGGTGGCTCAATCTGTTTACCCGTAGCAACCTTCCCGATCTGCTCCCGGTCATACTGCCGTTTTAACCCGGTTTGCTTAATGAAGTCTCTCTGTGTGGCCTGCCACTGTGCTATTTTTGCCTTGGCTTCATCAGGCGAAAGCCCGGCTGCTTTCATTCCGGCCTCTTCTCGCTTCCAGCGTCTGATCTGGCGCTCTATGTGTCGTTGCTGCTGAGTGGCTTCGTACTCGGTCAACTTTTGGCCGTTGTAGGTATAATTCTTGGCCTCGTAGTCCTTCAGGTCCTCTTTGCTGTAGGCCGGTTCGCTGATCCCCTCGAAGTACGGAAAGAAATTGTGTCGGCAGTTCCAACCGCACAGCCCCGGGCCGGCGCCATAACCGGTAGAGCTCACAAAATCTGGGTACTTGGGATGCGTACCCGATCGGCTGAATACCTTTCCTTGCCATGCCTGATGATCTGGTCGCGCACCAGCGTGAGCAGTCGTCTCCACAAGATCGGATCCCATCTCGTCAGCCCTGGTTTCCTGCAACTTACCCGCAGTCTGATTGACACCGGTTACGGTGGCCCTCCGAACCGCAACTTCCATGTAATCGACATGGCCGGAAGGGTACCGAACAACAGCCATACCCTTAGAGGCCAGATCCTTGACGGCCATCCTGATGGCCGCATTATAATCAAAGGCACCGGTAGAAATTTGCATGTAGGCGCGGTCCAGAGCGTCTTCAAATTGCTTGGTGGCGGTGTTTGCCGTGGTTCTCGTCAGGTTCTGAAAAAGCCCGCCGGTTTTCTCAATTCCTGCCGCAAGTACCGCCTGTAACGCAGGATTCGCATCAAGCGGCGTCGGTCTGAGCCCGGCCTTACGATAAATCGAATCATCCGCCTTCAGGGCCGTGGCACCAGCCTCTTTCATGAGCTTTTTCAATTCGGTCGTGGTGATCCCCGTCATGGCCGACAGCTTTTTTAGGATTTCGTCATGTAAAATGCCCATATCCTGGAGCTTCCGAAACTGGAATTCCGCTGCCGGGATGAAATAGTCATATGTACTGATCCGCCTAGCCATATCGGCCAGGATATCCATTTCGGCCTGGCTGTAAAGCTCAATCATGCGGTCTGGGAGCTGCTCTATGTACTTCGGTTTGAGCATTACAGATCACCCCGCAATATCTTGGCCGCTTCCTCCTTTGATACGCCGATTGCTGTACTGATTAAATTGATTGCCTGCCCTTCGCTAATCTGGCTTGTGGAATACTGTGCCATTATGGCAATCAAGCTTTGCGTCTGAGCGCCATTCAGCAATCTGCCCTGTACCTCTGCCGTTCCGCCTCCGTGGGGCGCATTGCTCGACGTATCGAATTCCATCAGGTCGTCATCGGTCGGTTCGTCAATGATCATACTTCTGGCTTTCTTCTCGTCCTCCCCGAAATACTTTACTCTGTACTCCCATCTCTGCCGGACGCCGTCCCGGATTTCCTGAAGGAACCTCTGCTTCTCTGCGTCAGCATCCTCGATAATGCTATCATCAAAGCTTACTGTCACTTCAAAATCCGTTTTCAGGCCCAACAGGGACGCCACAGCCCGTACCATGTCGACCAGGGCACTTTCCAAAACGCTTTCGTGCTTCTTGAGGTTCTGGAAGAGATCTGATTTTACAGAGACAACCTCTGTTGCCGTCTTCACGGTGCCGTTTTCAAACATATACCGGTCATTCCCGAGCCCGCATTTCTTTGAAAGCAGCGCCAGGGCCTTGTCAATTCCTCGGTCGTGTGCCTCTGCCCGGATCTCCATGTTAATTTCGTGCAGCTTATTTTCAGCAGTATCGCCCATCTGAATAGCGTAAAACTCAACGTCGTTATCATCGAACATTGGAGTAACCGATCCGTCCTCTTCCATGAGCATTCGAGCCATGGTAGTCGGAACAACGACTCTTTTCTTTCCCAGACGAAACTCGTTGCAATAGCTGTCATAAACCAGATCGCAGCCCTCCAACTGATCAATGGCATTCGCATAGACGGAAATCCCCATAGGACAATCCAGATCTACGTTGTTCACAATATTAGGCTTAATAATCTGGAAGCGCGGAATATCGGACTCGGTATCTACTTCTTCGAGGACCCCTTCCGGGAGCTCTGTCGGAGTCAAGTTGTTTCCGTTCCGAATGAACATCTTATTTTCGATGACGTAATTGCCCTGCTCATTCAGCCGGTGAATATTCAGGTAGACCTTTTTCTGCTTCTTGTCCACCTTTTCACTGGCAAAGGCGCATTCCTTAATCACGCCGTTATCCCAGGACAGCGGGTAAACCATGCCGGCGCGGATATAGTCGACCATAACCTGGTCACCGTCCTTATACTCAACAAAGGCCCCTGTGCCCAGGGCAAATGCAAGCTCAACGAGCTGGTTGGCGCGAACCCGGAAATCATTTGAGTCGAGAACCTCCCACACCTTTTTATGAACGCTTTCCTGCATGGTGATCTCGACCTTTTCATTCAGCAGCAGGTTGGCCCAATCCTCTGGAACGGTTTTTCCCATTCCCAGGCCTTTTCTTGTCCGTCTGACCTTCTTTCTGCCGTTGTATTGCTGGTAGTCGTGGAAGGCTGAGACCTTGCCCTTATACCATTTCAGCCAAAGGTCTATGTATGAATAATAGCTGTCATCGATTGCCCCATAGCCCTGCATTTTCAAATACTGCGTTATGGCCCGCAAGCCCTCACCCCCTTAAATTTAGATACATGATATTACTCTGGACACTCTCGGTGGAGTATTCCATGCTGTCCAGGCTGTCTATATTCATGATCCCGTCGTCCAATCGGAGATCCTCGGTCTTCTTCTTGGCGTCGTATACCGCACTGGCCAGGGCGCCGATCGTCGCCTTACAGTGCTTCAAAATAAAAAAGCGCCCCTGCGCCGTCAGGCTGCAGTAAAAGGCAATTCTATCGTTGATCGGACCTTTAGCGGCGTTCTTTATTTCGATACCGAGCCGATTCTTTGCCGCAGCGACCGTCAGGCCCTCGATGAGCGTCTGCTCGGCACTGTCGCAATAGGCTTCGTAGACTTGGTATTTCTGTTTGGCTCTCTTAACGAAATCGACGAAAGCCTTGTCAAGCTGAGCCGGCGAAAGCCTGCCCTTGGCAACGTTATTGTGATAGAACTCATCCAGAACGATCACATTCCTGAAACCCCGTGTAAATCCGGTCAGGGTGAAGCTGTGGGCCGACTTGCTGCCTCCGAAGTCAACACCGATCACAGCATACTGGATCGGCTCCGGAACCTCGTCAACAATAAAGTCTTCCGGCCTCTCTGCAAACAGGATATAGATCAGGCCTTCCGCGGCAACCCACAGTCCTTCAATGAACCGTTTGAAGAAGACGCCGACGTACATCGCCCGGTACCGCTCTTTGATCTTCTCCGACAGACTCAGATTGTCGTCCATCGTGAAATGAAGATAGAGTAGGTTCTTTTCGATGACCTTATCGATCCAGTTAACCTTGAACCAGTGATACGGGCCATCCGGATTGCAGTTGAACCAGAACTTCGATCCATCCACGGAGCAGCGACCTGTAGCCTGGTTGACGAAGGACTCCGGCATCAGGGCGACTTCGTCGAAGAACACCCCGGCCAGAGTGATTCCCTGGATCAGGTCCTGGGAGCGCTCGTCCTTTCCGCCAAAGACGTAAAAGTAATTGACTGTATCGCCCCGGCTGACGATCACAAGATTGTCGGCACGTTTGTCCTGAACTTTATATCCTCTGGACCGGAGCATCAGCTTCAGCCAGAACAACACATTACGACGGAAAGATCCGATCGTCTTACCGCACATCCCGAAGTTCTGGCGGTCGAAGGTCGTCATGGCCCAGATCACGAAGGACAGGGACATCGAGATGGTTTTCCCTGATCGAATCGCACCGTCAGCGATGATGCCGTCAGCATCGTGAACCGGCGAATTGGGTAACCACCAGGTGAGGACCTTTTTCTGCTTGAGGCTGAACGGCTGGAACTTGAATATTGCCTTCTTTACTCTTGCCATATCTCATCCACCTGCCCGCTCATCGCATCCAGGAAGCCGTCGTCTTCGGTTTGCTCCGGATCGTCTTCCTTGGCTTTTGCGATATCAATTTTAAGCTTATTGATTCTAAGCCTCTGTTCCTCTGTAGCGTCATCCCAGTTTTTATGCAGCATTTCATCGTATTGCTTGATCAGGTTGCGCAGCTCACCCATAGCCCGAGACTGTGATTTCAGGAACGTGGCATGCCGATCCCAGGCGAACTGGAATTCATATTCATATTCGCACTCATCCGATTTCGAATCAGTTTTTGCAGTGCTGCGAGTTGTATTTTTCTCATAGGACCGCTTTAGCTCTTTGATCATCTCGCCCTTATCCGTAACGTACATGATCTGCTGGCTCCGGATGATGGCAGCGTACTGGATCATGACCTGATCCCAGAGCATATCAAGAGGGCTGCGGTCTTTGATCTCTTCGATAAGGGCCAAAGTTTCCGCTGGCAAATACTTTGAAAAGAGTCCATGCTTCTCAGCGTTCTTATTCTCAGGAGGAGCGCCACCGTCATTCCCTACTGCGTTCTTATTGCCGGCCTGCCCTCCCCGTTTCCGAACGTTCGCTTTCTTCTTATCCGAACGTTCGCCATCCCATTTATAAGAAAACTTCCAGCGGCGGATCGTGCCCTCTGGAAGATTAAGCTCTTTTGCAATATCGATTAATTTCATTCCCTGGCGGAATAATGCCTCTGCCTTATCCGCGTCGGGGTTCCTTGACTTCGGCATCACCTCACCTCGCCATTCATGTTGTTTTGGGCATAAGAAAAGAACCACCGCGGGGATGGTCCTTCATGGTTATCTCAGTTATTTCAATTAACGGAGAAAAACATATTCTCCATCGACCTTGCATTCGTCTCCCAACCCACAATATTAAACAGGATTGAGTCTCTGTCGGGTATGTCATAGTGATTTTGGGTCGTTTGGCATATCTCCTTTAAATGATACATTTCCAGTAAATACAACCCGCCTAAAGCGCTTAATACATTTTTCAATTTCGAGTTAGTGAAATTTAATACCCTATCATGCTTTATGCCATTATAGTCATTCCACCAGGGCAAAGATTGGGCAGCATTATGTTCATTCCAATTTTCAAAAGGAATTAGGGTGATGCCGGTATCCTTAACCAATATATTTTCATTGATAATGTTAGGGTATTTAGACTTAACTATGCCGGCATAATCTGACATCTTAGGACGAGAGGACGTCAATGAGGCACCACAGATAGCCTTAAGCAATACATCGATTTCAGAACAAATAGCTTGCAGTTGTTTAGCGTATTCGATAGAAAAAGTTTGAAAGTTATTTTCATCTAAATCCACGAAATTAATTGTCCTTATGAAATCTTCTTCTAAAGTCTGATAATATCTCCAATATATTTTCATGAAATCTGCTCTGTCCATAAGTTGTTATCCTCCCCGCTTTTGCTTTCATCATACCCCAAAATCTGGCATGATTCAACAAAATTGGTTCGACACTGCATTTTGTTTATTGGTGACGGGTTACGGGTTTCTACTCTTTTTCTTATAACCCCCTAAACAAATAAAAATATTATATATAGGGGTTTCGGAAAAACAGCCCAAACCTGCCAACCCGTCATCGAGATTATTAATGCAGAAAACGCCCTGGTTTCCCAAAGGCGCTTTCTTAAAGGAGGTCCATATTGATGAACTCACATGTCTACAGTTACCATATTACCAGTTATTTTTCGTCTTTTTCGTCACTCTTGAAAAATCTTTCAGCTTTCCTCCTGGGGTACTGCTCGTCATGGTGCCCGATCGAGAACGCTATCTGCTGCCAGGAAAGCCCATTCCGATACCGCAGCTGTATGATCTGCCGTATCTCACTGTCCGGGATCGTATCAATAAACTCGTTCAGCCTCTCTAGTTCGTCCCCTAATTCTTCGATCTTCCGCTCAATTCTGCGGTTCATCCGGTCGATCCGCCCGTAGTCCACTCCCCTGATCATAATCACGTGCTTATCCCATCTCTCAGGAGTGCAGCCCTCCACGGTGTCGGCAATCATCGGAGTTTTCATTTCCAAGTATTCTTTCTCGAGTAGCTTGATCTCATTTTTCAAATGTCTTAATTGCTCCAGTTCACCCCGCGTCATATGTACCCTCCCCTCTAGTCTTTATGGTTCCATCCATATCGCTTCATGTCTCTTACTATCTCTTCCTCCTGATCTCGAGTCCGGTGGCAGAACCGCTCTTTCGGCGGAGACTTCATAACTGGACAAGTTGGCTTGCCGTCGTGTACACACCCCGTACAGTCCTTGGGGTAAATTCTTGTTGCCGTCTTTTTCAAATTATCACCTCCCCGCCCGTTTCTTACTCCTCAATACGCCTTCCACTGTGGATCTGACAGCGCTCTCTTCCTTCGCCCGCTCTTCGCGGATCCGCTCGTTCTTTTCTCGCATCTTTGCCCAGTAGTGCTTCCCGATCTCACACCGGCTCTGACACCCTGGGCTCCGATGCTTGCAGGAGATGCAGGGTGATCTATCTTTCATGGGCGTCACCTGCCTCCTGTGGCCCTCGCCAGATGAAATTACAGCCCTCGCCATCCCCACACGTATCATCCTCGTCTCTTTTGCATACGTGGCAGGTTCCACCACATAAACCCATGTCCGCGATTGCCGCCTGTTCTCTGCGCCGGGATTCGGCAAGCAAATCAGCCGTAACTTTGTGCATTTTGATGGACGTTTCATATTTACAAGTAACGTCCAAGACAAGCTGTTGCAGCGTCTCCTGGCCGGCAATGGCGGCGGACAGCTGGGCCTGCAAGGATTCAATCAGATCGGCAGCTTCGATCAGATCGGCAGCTTCGATCAGCGACTGTCTCCACTGGCCTCCGAAGTTTATTCTATCGCATCCGGCAGCGGCAAATCTTAGCTGATTTGTGACTTCATTCATCGCCATCACCCCCCACATGATATACCGTCGCATGCCCGCAGGCTCCGTACCATTTAACCAGTCCTAAAACTGCTTCGCTCTTTTTATTGAGACACTGAAATATCCGTGTTTTTCCGTTTGGGTTACTGGTTTCTATGAAAACCAAATATTGATACACTGTTTTCATTACTTACCTCCAACTAAAATCTTAAATTATCATCTTGACCTGGGCTTTAAACTCTTCAAGTC
>CAMJRV010000045.1 GCA_946408315.1 uncultured Bacillota bacterium
CTGCCGAAGGGATTGAGGATGTTGTCGACGCGCTGGCAAAGTACGATCGCAGGGTAATCGAGCGTCTGTACGATAACCGCGTCCTGAACGACAAGTCTATCGCCGTTCACTGCGTCCATGTGACGGACAATGAGATCGGGATGCTTGCGGAAAGCGGCGTCGCCGTCGTTCACAATCCGGAGTCGAATATGACCAACGCGGTAGGGGTCTCCCCCGTATTAAAAATGCTGAAGGAGGGAGTTCTCGTCGGCATGGGGACGGACGGATACTGCGTCGATATGACCCAGTCGCTCAGAGCGACTCACGCCCTGCACAAGCATGCGGCAGGCATTCCTTCCGTCGGTTGGAGCGAACCGCCCCAGATGCTGTTTGAGAACAATGCGACGATCATGAACCGATTCCTGGAAGGACAGGTAGGCGCCCTGAAAAAAGATTGGTACGCCGACGTCATCATCGCTTCCTATGAAGCGCCGACGCCTGTCAATGCGGACACGATCTACAGTCATATTCTGTTTGGTCTGTCCGGAAGAAGCGTCGATACGACCATCATTAACGGCAGAATTGTCATGAAGGACCGGCAGCTCGTCGGCATCGATGAAGAGAAGCTTATGGCGGAATCCCGCCGGATGGCCGAAGCATTATGGAAGAGAGCTTAAGGCGCGGTACGGAATAGGAGGAATTACAATGGGTGAGAATAATAAGGTACGGCTGACTCAGCTGTCATCAAAGGCCGGGTGCGCGGCTAAGTTCGGGCCGGGTAATTTATCAAAGGTAATGGCCTATATGAACGTGCAGGAACAAAAGGACGATCCGAATCTGATCGTGGGATTCAGTACCTGTGACGATGCGGGTGTGTATCGAATTGCTCCTGACTATGCATTGATTCAGACGGTGGACTTTTTCACGCCCATTGTGGATGATCCCTATACTTTTGGCGCTATTGCAGCCACCAACGCCCTGAGCGACGTCTATGCCATGGGAGGCACGCCTCTGACCGCTCTGAATATCTGTTGTTTTTCCACCGGTATGGATCCTGAGGTTTATGCGCAGATCTTACAGGGAGGCCTGGATAAGATCACGGAGGCCGGAGCGGTTCTTCTGGGCGGTCATACGGTTACGGATAATGAAGTAAAATACGGAGTTTCCGTAACCGGATATATTCACCCGGAAAAGGTTCTTGCCAATCGGGGAGCAAAGCCCGGAGACGTGCTGATCCTAACAAAGCCTCTCGGTACGGGGGTGATCAGCACGGCGTTTAAAAGCGGGATGATTGACGAAGAAGGTATGCAGGAAGCCATTACTTCCATGAGTACTTTGAATAAAGCGGCTTCAGAGGTCATACAGCAGATCGGCGTCAACGCCTGTACTGATGTGACAGGCTTTGGTCTTGCCGGACATATGTATGAACTTGCTTCAGCCAGCAACGTAAAGCTGAAAATTAAATTATCAAAGCTTCCGGTCATGCAGGGAGTGCCTGAGCTGATTGAAAAGGGCTGCATTCCGGGCGGCGGTTATGCCAACCGGAGCCATTATGAAAAGTGGGTGGCCTTTGAGGGGAATGTTTCGGAGGCTGAGAAAGCGCTTGTATTCGATCCTCAAACCTCCGGCGGGCTGTTAATTTCAGTGCCGGGAGAAAAATCGGAGGCGCTGGGAAAGGCGCTGTCGGAAAAAAATGTTCTGCGATATGAAGTGATTGGCGAAGTGCTGGAGCGGAATGAGCCGGATCGCTATATCACATTTTTATAACCCGGACGGACGGTGGATGATGAAGATTAGCGCTGCGCTGGGTATTGCGCATGAGGGAAGCGGGATTTTGATATCCTTTGTGGGCGGAGGCGGAAAGACCTCTTCCATCTTCGCATTGGCAGCGGAATTGGCGGAAGAGCGAAAAAGAGTTCTGATCACGACAACTACCGCTATCTATAACCCGGAGGAAATCAAAAATCCGTATATCGCCGTTCTGGGCGACCATGTTACGCAGGAAGGCAAATTAAAAGGAATCACGAAAGAACAGGTCGATCAGATCTATCGGGAGCATCGATACGATGTAATCCTGGTAGAAGCGGACGGTTCCAGAGGTTTGCCCATAAAAGCTCCGGCAGATTATGAACCGGTCATCCCCTCAGCAACAGATATTCTGGTGGGGGTAATCGGAATGGATTGCTATAACAGGCAGGTTTCTCCCGAAACAGTGCAGAGAATTGAAATTTTTACCGACGTCACCGAGGTTCTTCCCGGAGACAGGATCGATGAAAAGGCGATAAGCAGGCTGGTGTCTTCGCCAAGAGGACTTTACAGAAACTGCCCGCCGAAAGCCAGAAAGGTCCTGCTGTTAAACAAAGTGCTCTACGAGCAATTAATGGCGGTTTCCCTCCAAACGGCGCATTATATCCGGGACGGCAAAAAGGAAATTGATCGGATTCTGATTGGAGCCGTGCAGGAAGAGGATCCCATCAAAGCGCTGTTGTAAAAGGAGGTCCCTATGATTACAGCCGTCATTCTGGCAGCCGGTCTGTCCAAGCGGTTTTCCGGTCAAAAACTGCTGGCGCATATCGGCGAAAAACCCATGGTAAAGCATGTGGTGGACCTGGTGACCGCTATGGATTTTGAACGAAGGATTTTTGTGTATTCTAATGATGAGGTTCTCCGGGGAGCGTTTGAATCCGCTGATCAAGCGGCAGCTTTTATCTTAAGATACAACCCCTCGGCTGAGGACGGACTAAGTTCCTCCATAAGGCTGGCTTTAGAGCATGATGAAGCCGACGGAGTCATATTTTTTCCCGGCGATCAGCCTTTGATCGATGAAGCTACCGTAGGTCAGCTCTTGAAGGCCTTTGATGAAAAGAAAGGTTCCATCATCGTTCCCGTATACGAAGGAAAACGCGGTAATCCTGTGATCTTTGCCGGAAAATGGGTGGAACAGCTGAAGGATATCAATGGAGACGTGGGAGGACGTAAAATCATAGAATCAAATCCCCGAGAGGTATGGGAAGTTGTGATCGAGGATTCCTGGATCGGATTCGACATCGATACCCGTGAAGCTTTTCATGCTTATCATAGTGAAAGGATTTCAAAATAACATGTCGCTGGATAACTATCTTATCGCCGTCAGAGGCGGCGGCGACCTGGCAACGGGAGTGATCCACCGTTTGGTGCAAAGCGGGTTTCCCGCAGTCATACTGGAAACAGAGCAGCCCACAGTCATTCGGAGGACCGTAGCCTATGCGACCGCAATCTATACAGAATCCATGGAAGTGGAGGGCTTAAGGGCTGTCCGGGTGAATTGCGCCGCGGAGGCGCTGGACTGTGTCAGAGCAGAGGTCATTCCCGTATTGATTGATCCTTTTGCCGAATCGTTGGGGGAGCTAAAGCCCCATATTGTCATAGACGCCATTCTGGCAAAGAGAAACCTCGGAACTACCAGGGATATGGCTCCCATCGTGATCGGCCTGGGACCGGGGTTTAACGCGGGAAAGGACGTACATGCAGTGGTTGAAACAAATCGCGGGCATAATTTGGGCAAGGTGATTTATCAGGGAATCGCGGAACCCAATACGGGTGTGCCCGGCACAATCGGAGGCTTCGATTATCAGCGGGTCCTCAGGGCGCCAACCGACGGAGTGATCAGAAATCTAAAGGAGATCGGCTGTGAGGTCAAACAGGGAGATATTATCGCCTATGTCGGTGATGAACCGGTGGTTTCCAGTTTGGACGGGATCTTGAGAGGACTGATCATGGACGGTTTGACTGTGAGCAGAAATTTAAAAATCGGTGACGTCGATCCGCGCTGCAAGCGGGAATTTTGTTACTCGATATCGGATAAAGCCCGCGCCATCGGCGGCGGAGTATTGGAAGCCATTCTATTCTTATTGAAAAAAGAGGGTGGGGTTTAAGATGTTTATTGTAAACATTAACGGAGTTGACTACCAAAGTGATACGGATATGATATTAATGGATTTTCTCCGGGATGAGCTGAATATTTTATCAGTTAAAAATGGCTGTAAAGAGGGTGCCTGCGGTACCTGTACGGTTATTATCGACGGAAAAACTACTCGCGCCTGCATCCAGAAGCTATCCAAATTGGAAGGAAAGCGGATCCAGACAATGGAAGGCTTTACAGAGCGGGAAAGACAGGTATTTACCTACGCCTTCAGTGCCTGCGGAGCGGTACAGTGCGGATTTTGCATTCCCGGCATGGTCGTCAGCGGAAAATGTCTGATCGATCAGAATCCAAATCCTACAAGAGAAGACGTGAAGCAGGCGATCCGCACCAATATATGCAGGTGCACCGGCTATGCCAAGATTGAGGACGGGATCTTACTGGCCGCTGAGATGCTTCGGGAAAACGCAGAGGTCCCCGAGCTTTCCCAGACGGGAAAGATCGGAGAGAGAACCTGCCGCGTGGACGCCGCTCCGAAAACCCTGGGTACGGCTCTTTATGCGGATGACTACAGGTTTGAAGGAATGCTGTACGGAAAAAACGTCTTCAGCAAGTACGCCCGCGCAAGGATTTTATCCATAGACAAGGTGAAAGCCATCGATATGCCCGGCGTGGTGGCGGTCTATACTGCCGAGGATATCCCCGGGAAACGGTATATCGGCCATCTGGCCCATGATTGGCCGGGGATGATCGCGGTGGGAGAAGAGACGAAATGCTGCGGCGACACTCTGGCGATGGTTGTGGCGGAAACTCGGGAGCAGGCGGCGGCGGCCGCGAAAGAAGTTCAGGTGGAATATGAAGAACTCATGCCGGTCTGTTCCCCCGGAGATGCTTCCCGGGAGGATGCTCCTCAGATTCACGGAGAGGGCTTCTACCAGTTTGGAAAGTTCGTTGTCCCGGAACACAACCTCTTCTCCTATCAAGAAGTGAAAAGAGGGAACACCGAAATGGCGCTGGCAAATTCAAAATATGTAGTCGAAGGAACCTTTCGCCTGCCTCCCACAGAGCATGCCTTTATGGAGCCGGAAACGGCCGTAGGTATCCCTGACGGTGACGGAATCAAGGTCATTACGGGCGGACAGGGGATTTATGATGAATACCATGAAATCAGCGATTACCTGGGGCTGCCCCTGGAAAAAGTCAGAATCCAGAGCGCGGTAGTGGGAGGCGGATTTGGCGGTAAGGAAGATATGAGCGTCCAGCATCAGGCCGCCCTGTGCGCCTACCTGACAAAGCGCCCCGTAAAGGTATCCTTCACTCGCCAGGAAAGCATCAATTACCATCCAAAGCGTCATGCGATGGAGGTCTATTGTAAAATCGGCTGCGACGAAAACGGCATCATACAGGGAATGTCAGCCAGACTTCTCTCGGATGCAGGAGCGTATGCCTCCCTGAGCGGGCCCGTACTGCAAAGAGCTTGCACCCATATCGGAGGCCCTTATTATTATGAGAATATCGACGTCGAAGGAAGGGCTTACTATACGAATAATCCTCCGGGAGGAGCCTTCCGGGGCTTTGGCGTGACTCAATCCTGTGTGGTGATAGAATGTCTTATTAACGGACTTGCCGAAAAAGCGGGGCTTTCCGGCTGGGAATTCCGATATCGCAACGCGGTCAGGCCCGGGCAATCGCTGCCGAACGGTCAGATCGCAGATGAAGGAACCGCTATTGTCGAGACACTGGAGGCGGTGAAAGAGGACTTTGACCGGTATGAATCGTCGCCGGATTATTACGTGGGAATTGCGTCGGCTATGAAGAACGCAGGACTGGGCGTTGGAGTCAGGGATGTGGGGCGATGCAATCTGAAGGTAATCGACGGCAAGGTCCATGCCAGATCCTCCGCCGGCGCCATCGGTCAGGGAATCCAGACAATTCTGCTTCAGATGGTATGTGAAACGACAGGTCTGACGCCGGACCTTGTTGTAGTGGAGCATCCCGATACCAAATACACGCCGGATTCCGGAACGACTACGGCTTCCCGCCAGACGGTATTCGCAGGAGAAGCGGCCTGTCAGGCTTCGTTAAAGCTGAAAGCGGATTTAGATCAGGAGAAAGACCTCAGCCGGCTGGAGGGCAGGGAGTATATCGGTGAATTTGAATACGAAACCGATCCCATCGGCTCTCCGAAGCCGCATCCTGTAAGTCACGTAGCCTATGGTTATGCGACCCAGCTTTTCGTCATCAATAAGGACGGCGAGGTGGTCAAAGTGATTGCCGCCCATGACGTCGGACGTGCGGTCAATCCGCTTTCCGCCTCGGGACAGGTAGAAGGCGGTGTGGCGATGGGGCTCGGGTATGCTTTGACGGAGGATTTTCCGTTAAAGAACGGGATTCCCCAGGTAAAGCTGGGCACGCTGGGACTTTTTAAAGCCCCTCAGATGCCGCCGGTGGAAGTGCATCTGATTGAGAAGAACAATCCGAAGATAGCCTACGGTGCAAAAGGTGTCGGTGAGATTGTCTGCGTTATGGGAGCTCCGGCCTGTCAAAACGCTTATTATAAAAAGGATGGCGTTTTCCGGTATCGATTCCCCTTGGAAAACACCTTCTACAGAAAGCCTAAAGCATGATGCCGTCAGGCCGCTGAAGATCAGAGTCAACGGGTTATTGAAAATGATTTGAGCCAGGAGGGTGAAGATGGAAAAGATTATCAACGCTGTGGGCCTCTGCTGTCCGCAGCCGATCATAGAAACAAAAAAAGTGTTGGATACTGTGGATGAGTGTACCGTTATCACCATTGTGGACAATCGGGATGCGGTAGAAAACCTGTCTAATTTTGCCCGAAATTCAGGCTATGCGGTTGACTTTGCAGAGAAGGACGGACAGTATCATGTAACAATAAAAAAAGAAAAGGTTGCAGAATGCCGCAGCGCAAACGGTCATAGGCTTGTCATCCTGATCTCTTCAGATGTTTTGGGGCAAGGGGCCGATGAGCTGGGAGAAGGCTTGATGAAAAGCTATATTTACGCTCTGACGGAAGTGCAGCCACGCCCTTCCACGCTGATCTTTATGAATAAAGGCGTGTTTTTCACGACGGAGGATTCCCCCGTTAAGGACAGCATCAAGGCATTGGAAGAGGAAGGAGTGGAGATTCTGTCCTGCGGAACATGCCTCAATTATTTCGGGCTTTCAGAGAAATTGATTGCAGGAAAAGTCTCCAATATGTATACGATTGCAGAAAAGCTGAATCAGGCGGACAATGCCATTCGGATCTGAGAGGGCGAAAACTATGGACGGCGACTCCTTTTATGTTCTTTCATTTGATTCCACAAGTCACGCGATTCAGTCGGAAAAGCGAATCAAGGAATCCTTTGAAATCGTAACCATCCCTACACCCAGAGAAATCTCCGGAAGCTGTGGACTATCCATCAAGTTCCTGTCTTCTGATCCGGAGAAAATCAAAGCGTTCGTCCTGCAGCTTGCCGTGCCGTGCAGTCTCTATCGTCTGAACGGACATAAAACGGGTCAGAGCAGAGAGGTCTGCGAAATTCTGCGTCATAAATAGCAACGTCAGGAGAGCTTGCGAGGCCAGGAGGGTAAATCATGATCTACTTAGATAATGCGGCAACCTCATTTCCGAAACCGGAGGCGGTTTACCGCGCCGTAGAGCGGTGCATGCGCACCTTTGCTGCAAATCCCGGGCGTTCCGGTCACAAACTGGCCTTGCAGGCCGGACGTGAAATTTATCTGACACGGGAGGCTGCCGCCGAACTTTTTCATGTATCAGACCCATTCCGGATGATCTTTACTGCAAATGCGACGGAATCGTTGAACCTTGCCTTAAAGGGAATTCTGCAGCCGGGAGATCATGTGATCACTTCGAGCATGGAGCATAATTCTGTGCTCCGCCCCCTCAGCGCACTTAAAGAACATGGGATCATGGTTACGATCGTACCGTGCACCAGGCAGGGAAGTCTGGAGCCGGATGCTGTTCAGGCGGCGATCCAACCAAATACGCGCCTGATTGCAGTGACCCATGCCTCCAATGTAACCGGAACGATAATGCCGGTCAAAGAGATTATGGAAATGGCCCGGGACCGTCAAATTTTGCTTTTGCTGGACGCCTCACAGACAGCCGGTATCCTTGACATTGATCTGGCCGAATGTCCTGTTGACCTTTTAGCGGCGCCCGGGCATAAGGGACTTTTGGGACCGCAGGGCACGGGGCTTCTTTATATCAGAGAAGGCCTTCATTTAAAGACGATGAAGGAAGGCGGCACCGGAAGCCGCTCGGAAGAATTGACGCAGCCGGAACTGATCCCGGACCGCTATGAGAGCGGCACGCTCAATACGCCCGGCATTGTCGGCTTGGGCGCCGGAATCCAATATGTCAAATCCCACCGCGCTCAAATACAGGAGCGCGAAACTCAATTAACCCGTTTCTTTCTGGAAGAATTAAAAAAGGTAAAGGGTGTAATCCTATATGGAGCAGACGATGTAAACGCGCCGCGAACCGGAGTCGTATCGATGAATATCGGTGATCTGGATTCCTGCGAAGCGGCCTGCCGTCTGGATCAGGAGTTTGATATCTGCACACGCCCGGGGCTTCATTGCGCACCCCTTGCGCATCGGACCATCGGTACGCTGGATCGGGGAACCGTTCGCTTCAGCATCGGTTTTGAAACAACGGAGGCGGAGATGATAGAAACGCTGGATGCGATAAGGCAAATCGCATCGCATTCGTAAACAACCAGATAATCAAAATAATTATCAAACGTAATTGATTCTCTTATATATGTGGTGTTATAATAAAATGCGAATTAGAAAAAACCACAAGATAAGGGGAGTGACCACAGATGAATATTACGGTAACAAATGGTGATATTAGTGATTTAGAGCAGAGAAAATATGTTGAATACCTGGAAAAAAAATTCAGCAGAAATTTAGATACTCTGGAAATCATTTTAGATGGAGATTATGTTGACTTGAAATACAGTTTTATCCCTGTAAATTTCGAGCGGATCCGCAGGATCACAGGCTATCTTGTCGGCACGGTAGAGCGATTCAACGACGCCAAGCGGGCCGAGGAGAGCGAGAGGGTAAAACACGGCATAGGCGTCGGTTTTGAAGTCGTATGAGCGCGCTTGAAAAAACAACTGGTTCAACGATTTTGCCGGGTGAGACAATCCGAATCGCCGGAGTCGTCCGGGAATCCATCGTCGACGGTCCGGGAATGCGGTTTGCCGTCTTTGCCCAGGGTTGCCCTCACCGGTGCCCGGGCTGCCATAACGAATCGACCCACGATTTCAGCGGAGGCTACGATTGCGAGCTTTCCAAGCTTCTGAAAGAGATCGATAAAAATCCGCTGCTTTCCGGCGTAACCTTTACGGGAGGCGAGCCGTTCTGTCAGCCGGAACCGTTCTATAAGCTGGGACTTGCGATTAAAGAGAAGGGACTTGACCTTGCGGCGTATTCCGGTTATACTTTGGAGGAGCTTCTGGAACTGTCCCGAAAAGACGAGTTCATCGCAAAACTGCTCGGGATTCTCGATTATCTGGTGGACGGGCCGTTTCTTCTGGAAGAGAGAGACCTTACCCTGGAATTCCGGGGGAGCAGAAACCAGCGCTTCCTGACCAAGGCGGAGATCAGAAACGAAGCGCCGGAAATAAGCTGAAAACAGAAAAAAAGTATTTTACAAGAGGAATTCTATATGTTATAATACCCCTTGTTTGATGTAAAAAATTGAATTGCTAAGAAAAAGCATTGCAATATAGAAGGAGGTGCGGCAGATGTCAAGAAAGTGTGAAATATGTGGTAAAGGACAAGTTTCCGGAAATAACGTTTCCCATTCCAACAGACATACCAGAAGAAAATGGAATGCGAATATTCAGACTGTAAAAGTTGAAGAAAACGGTACAGTTTCTAGAAAGAACGTATGCACAAGATGCATTCGGAGCAACAAAGTCAACCGCGCTATCTAATATTGCGCACCTATTTCATCCGACACAAAAGCCTGCGGAATCCCGCAGGCTTTGTTTGTTATGTTCAGAATAAAGTCTGTGAGCCTTAGTATTTGCAAAGGGAGACCTAAAACCTTATACCGAGCTAATGCGGAGCTTTCGCACAGCATTTAAGCGAGGGAGGCTCCTGTGCGAATACTAAGGCACACAGACTTACGTTTCAGCAATTGATCAGCTTAAAGCCGCAGAATATCATCAGCCCACCCAGGATGATAAGCCAAAGCTTCGAGGGGAGTATAAAAGCGCAGATTGTACAGACCCCTATGATAAAGAGGATCAGACCGAACAACTCAATCTCTCCCGGCTGCCTGCAGCAGAATATTTTTTTAAATCTCATACGGATCACATCCTATGCAACATCAATAATACCGGGTTATGCGCTGAACATGACGAGGGCGAACAGCACGACCAGGGCAATCAGAGCGATATACCACACGAAAACAGGCACGGTATGTATTACGATCACCGAGCCGGACAGAGCCAATGCGACGCCAATCAACCGAAGAACCAGTTTCTTTTCTCTCCCTCTCAATTCAGACCACCCATTAACATTGTATGTTCCCCGGAAGGGGTTCG
Organism: uncultured Bacillota bacterium; assembly: GCA_946408315.1. GTDB lineage: Bacteria > Bacillota > Clostridia > Peptostreptococcales > Anaerovoracaceae > Anoxybacterium. The sequence goes on from CAMJRV010000045.1 coordinate 10,474, forward strand.
TGCAAAAATTATTTCTCATTTGCCCGAAATTGTGGTAAAATGAACAACAGTAAGGGGGGCGAGACGGTTGTTTTACAGACTCGAAACGATGAACGGCGCCATATCGATCGATAAAGAGGTCATCGGAAAAATTATTGCCGATGCCGTAGGCCAATTCAAGGGGAAAGTTCTCATATCAAACCATAAGGGGAAGGTGATATCCGGTTTTGCGGCCCGGCTGGGCGTAATGGACGATATCAGCTACATGGAGATCAATCTGGAAAAAGGCGGTCTGGACATCCGGTTTTATATCCTGATCCGGTTCGGCACCAGTATCAACCGAGTTACGGAACAGCTTATCGAAACGATCAAAAAAAATACCGAGGAAATGACGGGCCTTGAAGTGAACAGTGTCGCAGTTGTCGTCACAGGCATGGTTTCCAAGCAGACGGTAAGAAGAA
>CAMJRV010000046.1 GCA_946408315.1 uncultured Bacillota bacterium
GTTTTACTGTTCGGCATGAATGCACAGGAAAAACAGATCATCAGCCAAAATGACATCACCGCCCGGGGCATTACGATCTATGGCAACTTCATCGGCCTCAATACCCTGCGTAATGTGGCAAACCTGTTGGAAAGCGGAACGGTGGATTTTAAGAGCATGATCACCCACAGGCTGCCTCTGGTCAGATTCGGAGAAGGTCTGGAGGCCATGAGGAAGGGCGAAGCCCTGGAGGTTGTGCTGTACCCCTTTGAAGATTAGGGAGCGAAAGGCCAGGAAATAAAGCAAAAGAAAAAAATAAAGAGAAAGGCAAGGAGACAAAAAGTGAGACCCTGCATAGAAAGCAGAGTCTCACTTTTTTATGGATTAAACTTGAATGAAGAGGAATGTGAAAAAGCTTTTATTTCTTTGCGGCATTCTTGCGCATGTCGATGATTACCGCTCCTACGATGATGATACCTTTGATTACGTTGGACATATTGTCGTCCACGCTCAGAAGAACGAGACCGTTATTGATGACGCCCAGGACCAGAATCCCCGCAAGGACGCCGCTGATCCGCGCTACGCCGCCGGTATGGGAGGTGCCGCCGATGGTTGCCGCGGCAATGGCGTCGAGTTCATAGTTCAAACCATATGTAGACGGGTCCGCCGAGCCGGTGCGCGCTGCGAGGAGCACGCCGCCTATGGCTGCACAGACAGCGCTCCATATGTATACTTTGATCAGATTTCGTTCCACATTGATTCCGGCGACCCGGGCCGCGTGGTCATTGCCCCCGATGGCGTAGATATTCTTTCCGAAGCGGGTCTGTGTCAGCATGAAGCCTGAAATCGCAAAGATGATCAGGAAGATGATGACGATGGACGGGATGATTTCAAACAGTTTACCCTTTGCGAAAATACGGAAATCAGGTGACAGATTGGATACCGGCTGGGTAGAATAGATCTTTGCCAGCGCCCGGCAGATCAGCTGAGTCCCCAGGGTCGCAATGAAGGGCGGGATTTTCGTATAGGCGATGATTGTGCCGACGATGGCGCCGATGAGCGCTCCGATGGCAATTCCCACAATTGCGGCTGCCCAGCCCGGCAGCGCCGCCATTTCGGGGAATAATTTATTGGCCACGCCGATGGGCTGAACCAGGGACGCGGTGATAACCGAAACGAGGGCCACGATGGAACCGGCTCCCAAATCGATTCCTTTGGATAAGATGGTCCACATGATGCCGAAGGCGAGAATTCCCTTGATCGACTCGCCCTCCAGCATCGTTCTCAGGTTGTTGGTGCTCAGAAATACGGGACTTACGATCTGCAGCCCGATCACCATAATAACTAAAACGAGCCAAATAGAGTTCTGTGAAAGAAACTTTTTTATATCAAAATCTCTTTTGCTTGCTAGCGTATTGCTCATGGTAAGCTCTCCTTTATTACTAACTTTGCGGCGCTGTTTCGCCGGTTGCGTATTTCATAATTATCTCGGATGTTGCGTCTTCCCGGTCCACAATACCGGTCATCGTGCCTTCATGCATCACCAGAACGCGGTCCGCCATTCCCAGAACTTCAGGAAGCTCCGAAGAGATCATGATGATCGCCTTTCCCTCTGCTGCAAGTTTTGTAATCAGAGAGTGGATTTCCGCTTTGGCGCCGACGTCAATGCCCCGGGTGGGTTCGTCGACGATTAAAATATCCGGATCTATTAAAAGCCAGCGTGCTACCAAGGTCTTTTGCTGGTTGCCGCCGGAAAGATTGGCGATCGGCGTTTCAAGATTGGGGGTCTTGACATTCAGCTTATTTACAAAGTCACTTGCATCTGCACGGATTTTGGAATGACTGAGAGGGAAACCGTACTTCTTCAGATTGGCAAGTACGGTATTTTCCGCTACGCTGAGCAGGCCGATGATCCCGTTGCCCCGCCTGTCCTCCGTCAGCATGCCGATTTTATTGGAAATGGCGTCCTCCGGGCACTTGATATGGAGTTCCTTGCCTTCTTTGTAGATCTTTCCTGCAGTCCTGGTGCGCATACCGAAAATTGTTTCGGCGATTTCCGTACGTCCCGCGCCCACCAGCCCAGCAAAACAGAGAATCTCTCCCCGCCTCAGCTCGAAGGATACATCGTGGAACGCCCGGCCCGAACTGAGTCCTTCCACCTTTAAAACGGTCTCCCCGATCGGACATTCGATTTTAGGGAACATTTTATCCATAGTACGCCCGACCATGAGCGTAATCAATTTATCAATGTTCAGGTTTTCCGCCCGGTCACTGGCGATATATTCGCCGTCTCGATAGACGGTAATCTCATCGCTGATGCGAAATATTTCGTCCATTTTGTGTGAAATATAAATAATAGCTACATTTTTAGATTTCAAATCCTCAATAATTTTAAAAAGGTGCTCTACTTCCGACTCGGTCAAAGCGGAAGTCGGTTCATCCATTATGCCGCCGGAAGAGTCGAAGGATACTGCTTTTGCAATCTCGACCATCTGCATTTTCGCGACGGTCAGATTTCCCATCTTTTCATCGGGGTCCAAATCGAGACCTACTTTTTGAAAAAGCTCCCGGCAATCCTGACGCATCTTTTTATGGTCAACCCTGATGCCCTTGCGCGGTTCCCGTCCCATCCAGACATTTTCACACACGCTGCGTTCCATCACAGGACTGAGTTCCTGATGAATCATGGAAATTCCGGCCTGCATGGCGCTGAGCGTATTGGGGAAGGAAACCTCTTGCCCTTGAAAGATTATTTTTCCTGAGGTTGCTTTATAGATACCGATCAAACATTTCATCAAGGTGGATTTTCCGGCGCCGTTCTCGCCCATGAGTGCGTGAACAGTACCGGGGCGTACCTTTAGCTGAACGCCTTTCAATGCTTTCACACCGGGAAATTCTTTGACGATATCATGCATTTCCAGAACATATTCTTCGCTCACTGATCTTCACTCCTACTATCAGCGTATATTGAACAGGGCCGCCCGCGCAATATACCGCCGCTCTTTAGCGGATGACGGTGCATTACCATCCGGCCAATGCACCGCCATCTTTTTCACCGTATGCGATTGATTTACTATTTGTTTAGATAGTCATCCACATTGTCGACCGTTACCGGCTCGAAGGGAACCCACTCTATGTTAGGATTTTCGGTATCCAATTTATAATCGATGCCGTCGTTGATCGCTTTTCCATTCAGAAGATTGATTGCGGCAAGGATCGCGCCTGTTCCCTGGCCCTTCGGATCCTGGAATACGGACATCGCTAATTTTCCCGACTTGACTGCGGCGCATGCGTCGGCTGTCGCGTCAATACCCACGATGGGTTTTTCGGAAGGATCCATGTTCTGCTGCTCGATCGCTTCGATTGCGCCGAGTGCCATGGCGTCGTTGTTTGAAATGATACAGTCATACTTCGTTCCGGTGCTGAGCAGCGGCCCGATCTGGTTCATCGCCTTGGCGCGGTCATAGTCACACGCGAGGGGAGCGGAAGCCTCGACTGCGGTTATGCCGTTGTCTTTCAGGGCCTGGAGCACGGACTTGGTCCGGTTTGTCGTGGAGACCTGACCCAAAATACCGTTGAGCAGGATATATTTGATTTCTGTCTGGCCCTTGGCCTTAAAGTATTGTGCCAGCCATTCGCCCTGGAATTTACCGGAAGTCATCTCATTTGAGCCTACATAGACCACATTCTCGTTGAGAACGCTGAGGTCCGCAGGCGGACGGTTTACAAACACCACTTTCATATCACCCGCCGCCTCAACGATATCACCGGCGGTATTGGGATCCACCAGATTTACGATGACTGCCTTCTCTCCGTTGTTCCGCGCGGTTTCAACGAACTGGATCTGCTTGTTGGCATCTGACTGAGAATCCAAAGAGTTCAGGCTGTAGCCCAGGTCGGTTGCCGCCTGCTTTGCGGCGGCGTCTAATGTACTTAACCACTCGTCTCGCTGAGACATGACCAATGTGAGCTTTTTGCTCTCGCCGGAAGAGTTTTGATCGGAAGTTCCCTGTTCGGTGCTGCCGCAGCCACCTAACATTGTTGCAGACAGTACGCCTGCGATTATCAAGGACATAATTCTTTTAGATTTCATGTTTTCCTCTCTCCTTTACTCTACTTTTTGTGTGCCATGCACATTGTGATGTTTTAAAACCCAAAATTATGCGTTCTCGAGCACAACCTCTGGATGGACATAGAATATCACGTCACTCTGATGAAATCAACAACAATTTTAGAGTAAATTTTACCGAAATTTAACAAAAACGTTTTTCTGATTAAACTGATGTGTGCATTGCACACATCAGTTTAATTGGTAATTGTATATATAAATCCCAGAATTATCACATTTCCGTAAAAAAGACCGTTGGAAATGCGGCATTATTTTAATTATTTGTTGCTTTGCGGTCCCTGATATGTTAATTTAATGTCAGATGCGTGCACTTTATACATCTGTATATATTTTTGATAATATCAGAAAACAGCGCATTTTGCCGTATTAATTTCCATAAATCTTAAAATCAGGAGTAAACAATGGGTGTAACATTAAAACAGATCGCAGAAATCGCCGGTGTATCGAGGGGAACGGTTGACCGTACCATGCACGGACGCGGCAGAGTCAATCCGGAAACCGCAAAAAGAATCCTCGAAATTGCCAGTGAATTGGGTTATCGCCCGAATCCTGTGGGACGGGCCCTTGCCCTGACAAGAAAGACGATTCTCATCGGCATTATCGTTCAGTCCTCCAGTACCCCCTTTATGAAACTGGTGATCGAGGGAATACAAAAAGCTTCGGAGGAACTTCACGACTTGGGTGCGGAAGTTTTGACAGAGTTTTTGGAATCGGTGGATGCAAAACAGACGATAGAGGCGATGGACCGTCTGATCGATAAGGGAGTGCAGGCCCTTGCCCTGACTGCAGTGGACGGTAACGACCTCCGGGAGCGGATCAATTCCCTGGCGGAAGATAATAATATTCCTGTCATCACCTTTAACTCCGATATATTGGGAACAAAACGCCTGTGCTACGTAGGACAGGACTCTTTCCGAAGCGGGGAGACCTGCGCATACCTGATGTCCCTTGCTTTACGGGGCAGCGGCAAGGTATTTCCCCTTACGGGACATCTGACCAATGTAGCCCATCAGCAGCGTTATCTTGGCTTTGCCAAAGAATGCGAAGCGCATCCCGGGATAGAGCTTCTGCCTTTACAGCCCTGTTTTGACAAGGACCATTACGCGTATGAGCTGACGATGCATGCTTTGCGGGAATATCCCGACCTATCCGGCATTTTCGTTATCGCTAACGGGCAAAGTGGAGTGTGCCAGGCTCTCATGGACGCAAAGAAGAAGTCGCAGGTCAGTCTGATTGCCTACGATCTCACACCTCAAAACCGTCAGCATCTGCTGGAGGGTCATATCGATATTCTGATCGGACAAGGAGCGTTTCAGCAGGGACATCAGCCGCCCTTGCTGCTGTATAATTATCTGCTGAGCGGGGCAAAGCCTGAGCAGGAGTTCCTGTATACCGACATCTTGATTAAAACCAAGTATAATCTATAGATCTTTCCCATTACCGTTTGCGTTCACGAGAACACAAATTTTCTGAAAATATCCTGAAAATCGGAACGAAAAGACAAATATAAAAAAGCGATTTGGCAGTGTTTTATACACATCAACGCTTTTTTTCTTATTTTTTGGCGAATTTAGAAGCCTGTTTTAAAAAAAAGTGCTTGCGTTCACGAGAACACAACACTATAATGAAAGCCAAAGAGCACAAACCAAATTTTATATAAAAACAGCAGGAGGACTAATATGATGTTAAAAGTAGGTGTAATCGGATGCGGCGCCATCGGCCGCGAGCATATCAAAAGGCTTTCGGGAAAGCTTCAGGGTTCCATGGTTACGGCAGTTTGCGATACATATGAGGACAGCGCCAAGGCTGCTGCTGCTATGGTTTCCGGCAACGAAGTGAAGATATATACGGACATTTCGTCAATTGCAGACGACCCAAATGTGGACGCTTTGGTCGTTACCTCCCCGGGGTTTGCGCATAAGGAAGCGGTTTTGGCTGCGGTTAAGGCGGGAAAGCCCGTATTCTGCGAGAAGCCGCTGTGCACCACCGCAGCGGATTGTAAAGAGATTGTAGATGCGGAAATTGCGGGAGGCAAACATCTGGTTCAGGTAGGGTTTATGCGCCGCTATGACAAGGGATACAATCAGATCAAGGACCTGCTCGATTCCGGTGAGTTCGGGAAGCCTCTCGTAGTCAAGTGCACCCATCGTGCAATTGAAGTAGACGATTCTTATTCTACCGAAATGGCCGTTACCGATACGGCAATCCACGAAATAGACTGCCTGCACTGGCTCCTTGGCGACGATTGGGAATCCGTTCAGGTCATCATGGGCGCGAATACGAAATTTGCACATAAAAATCTGCGGGACCCGCAGGTAATGATCATGCAGAGCAAAAAAGGCGTTACGGTGGTTCTGGAAGTATTCGTAAACTGCAAATTCGGTTATGACATCAATTGTGAAGTGGTCTGCGAAGACGGCGTTATCCACATGCCCGCCCCATCTTTTCCGACCGTTCGCAAGGCGGGAAAATTGTCGACCGATATCGAAACCAACTGGATCAACCGTTTCATCGACTCCTACGACGTGGAGCTGCAGGATTGGATCGACCATGCTTCCAGATTTGCGGTAGCGGGGCCCAACGCCTGGGACGGATATATTGCGGAAGTTGTCGCTGACGCGCTGGTAGCGGCCCAGTCATCCGGCAAGATTGAAAAGGTGGATTTAGGCGAAACGCCGAATTTCTATAAAATTTAAAATCCCATAAAAAATTTAAATAAGGAGTATTGTCATGAAAATTGGTTTTAATGAAGGCTGTAACCGTTTTTGCAAGGATCATTCCGTTCTGAAGGATCTGGAACTGTGCGAAAAGTATGGATTTGATTACATAGACATCCAGTCGGAATGTCTCAACCGGGACCTTGAAGCCGGTAAATATACCCTTGAGGATCTGAGCGCCTGGTTCAATGATCCCAGTCACAAGCTCAAAATGCTTTCCTATAACGCGCTGGTCTTCTTCAATATGAAGCAGACTCAGGAAGAAAAGGATGCTGTAATGACAGAGCTTGACGAGATTATCCGCCGGTGCAACATGCTAAACTGTAAAATGATTGTGGTCGTACCTTCCATGAATCTGTCGGTACATGCGACGCTGGACGAAATTCGGGAGGACGCTTTGGCTGTACTGAAGGATATGGTCAAGAAAGTGGAACCCCACGGCATCAGGCTGTCCCTTGAATTCTGCGGAGCGCCGACCATGTCGATCAACCGCTTTGAAGACGCCTATGCCATCGCGGAAGCCGTAGACCATCCCCTTGTCGGGATTACCCTTGATCAGTACCACTTCCACGCCATGGCTTCCAGCTTTGACTTTCTGGAAAAGGCCGACGGCAAAAAGATCTTTGTATGGCATCTGAACGGCATGGAGAACATGCCCTGCGGCGCGGCTTATAACACCGACGAAAAGCGGCTGTGGCCGGGAGAGAAGGGCGACTGTCTGGATCATAAACGTTACGCAGACACGCTGAAAAAGATCGGATTTGAGGGTGATGTGTGCACTGTCGAGGTATTCCGTCCGGCTTACTATGAGCTTTCCCAGGAAGAAAACGTGAAGACCGCCGCAGAGGTAACCCGGAAGCACATCGCTGATTATTGCTAATTCTGAAATGTTCGGATTTAAAAAATATATTGTCAACGGAGAAAGGAGTATCGTATGAAAATCGCATTTGACGTAGATGTTCTGGCAAAGCAGATGAGCATCAATGACATGGTGCATCAGGTAGCGGACTGGGGCTACAAATATATCGAGCAGTCCCCCCACCCGCGGATCAACCCGTTCTACAAACATCCGCTGTTCTCCAGGGAGTGCGAGGCGGAATACCGGAAGGCGCTTAAGGAAACTGGGGTTGAAATCTCTTCCTTCATCGTGGTTTACCGCTGGTCGGGGCCTACGGAGGAGGAACGAAGGTTCGCCGTCAAAAATTGGCGCAAGATCGTGGAGATCGCAGTGAATATGGGAGTTCCGGTCATCAACACCGAGCTGTCGGGTGACCCGAACCAGCAGGGACTCTGTAACGGCATGTGGTTCCAATCCATGGAAGAACTGCTTCCCCTCTTTGAAAAGGAGGGCATCCGGGTGGAGATCCAGTCTCACCCCTATGACTTCTGCGAATTGAACAACGAGACCTGCGATATGGTCAAATCCTTCCGCTCCAAAAACCTGGGATATGTATACTCCTCGCCCCACGGCTTCTTCTACGATCAGGGCAAGGGAGACGTCCGCTCCATGCTGAAATATGCCGGAGAAGAGCTGACCCACGTACTGTTTGCCGATACCTTCAACCAGACGCTGGACTGCAGGTACATCGCCAATCCTCCGTGGCTCAACAGCAACGGCAAGGCGGATATCACAATCCATCAGCACCTTGCGATGGGCGAAGGGGATGTGGATTTCCCGGGCATCTTTGAAACCCTGCGGGAAATGGACTTTGCAAACAAACAGCTCAGAGCCGACGCTCCGAAGGCGGGGGGCGATAACATCGCCTGCGTCTCCATGTTCGGCTTCCCGGAAAAGATGGCAAAACAGGCGCCAGAGGCACGGGAGCGGATTGAAAAAGAATTGCTGGGAAAATAAAGGGAAGTCCTAAAAAGGAGCTTTTGAGAAAATAAGAGGGTCACAAAACGATTTCTCCTCAAAGAGTGACCAGTGGATTGATAAAGGGAAGGGAGCGAAGGGCTGTGACAGGAGTTTGTCACAGCCTGCTCTCTGTCTTCGGGAATTTACGGAAGCAGTAAAGTAAAAAATGAATGGGAAAGGCGGTTATGAGATGAAAACAAAGAAAATGACGGTGGCGCAAGCATTGCTGCAATTTTTAGATCATCAGTACATCAATGTGGACGGGGAGGAGATCAAGTTCGTGGAGGGCATCCTCGGGATCTTCGGCCATGGCAACGTGGTGGGCCTTGGAGAGGCGCTGGAGTCGGGAGATCACAAATTGCGCTTTCTCCAAGGGAAAAACGAGCAGGGGCTCGGACATATTGCCATGGGCTTTGCCAAGCAGAGGAACAGAAAGCAGATCATGGCGGTCACAAGCTCCATCGGACCGGGGGCGCTGAATCTGATCACAGCGGCAGGGACCGCCACCTCAAATCGGATTCCAGTGCTGTTTCTGCCGTCGGATACGTATGCGAGCAGGCAGCCGGACCCGGTGCTGCAGCAGATCGAACAGCCTCATGATTACAACATTACGGCCAACGACGCCTTCAAGCCGGTGTGCAAATACTGGGACCGGATCAGCAGGCCGGAACAGTTGATGACGGCAGCGATGAATGCCATGCGGGTTTTGACGGACCCTGCGGAAACCGGGGCGGTCGCCCTGTGCCTGCCCCAGGATGTCCAGGGCGAGACGTATGATTACCCGGCGGAATTCCTGGAAAAGAGAGTCCACCATATCCAAAGACGTGACATCGAGCCGTCGGCCCTTTTGCGGGCGGCAGAGCTGATCGCAGGAAGCAAACGGCCCCTGCTCCTCTGCGGCGGCGGCGTGAAATATTCCGGGGCGGGAAAAGAGTTTTTGGAATTTGCGGAAGTATTCCGGATTCCCTTTGGGGAAACCCAGGCAGGAAAAGGGGCTGTCACCTGGGACTCTCCCATGAACCTGGGAGGGATCGGAACCACAGGAACCTCGGCAGCCAATCGGATTGCCTTGGAGGCGGATCTGGTGATCGGGGTAGGCACAAGGCTCAACGATTTTCATACCAGCTCCAAATGGCAGTACCAGAATCCCGACGTGAAGCTTCTCACGATCAATGTAAATACGATGGATGCCTACAAGATGAACGCAATGCCCATCCTGGCGGACGCAAAGCTTGCCTTAAACGCCATCTCTTCTGAGCTGAAGAAGCTCGGCTATCGAAGCGGCTATCAGGGCGAGATCGAACAGGAAAGAGCTGATTGGGATGCGGAGGTGGACCGGCTTTACCAATTGGAAAGCCCGACGCCGGAAGCATTGATCCAGACCAGAATCCTGGGCGAGCTGAACGAAAAGCTGACGGCGAAGGACGCCATCATCGTTACCGCATCGGGGAGCCTCCCAAGCGACGCCCAGAGAGTGTGGCGGTGCCGGGGAGAAAACGTATATCACATCGAGTACGGCTTCTCCTGCATGGGCTATGAGGTGAACGCCGCTATCGGAGTCAAGCTTGCAGAGCCCGACCGGGATGTATACGTACTGGTGGGGGATGGAAGCTTCAACATGCTCCATTCGGAATTCCTCACAAGCCTGCAGGAAGGGATCAAACTAAACATCGTGCTGCTTGACAACCACGGCTTCCAGTGCATCCACAACCTCCAGAAGAGCCAGGGAATCCCGAGCTTCGGAAATGAATACCGGAAGCGGGAAGAGGTGACAGGACGGCTGACGGGAGACTATCTTTCCGTGGACTACTCCTTACTCGCCCAGGCCTATGGAGGAAAGGGCTATTCGGTGAGAACGGTGGAAGAGCTTCACGAAGCGTTCGGAAAAGCAAAGCAGGAGAACTGCACCTGCCTCTTTGATATCAAGACGATCCCGGGCACTATGACGGGCAACTATGACGGCTGGTGGAGAGTGGGAACCGCCCAGGCTTCGGCTCATAAAGAGGTGGAAGCAGCAGCGGCCCAGATCAAAGAAGAGCTGAAGAAGGCAAGGCAATACTAAAAACAAAATGAAAGAGCAAAATGGCTAGAACGTAGCATGAAAAAATCAAAGCAATCCAAAAGGTAAAAAGATAAAACCTCAGGAGGTATCGATATGGACAAATTATTGGAAATGACACAAAAGTTCCCCATGACAAAATACTGGAACGATTCCTGCTCCATCAAGG
>CAMJRV010000047.1 GCA_946408315.1 uncultured Bacillota bacterium
GTTTTCCGCCAGCGTTACCCAGGAAATTTCCTTTGGCGTGCTGAATCTGGGTATGCCGGAGGAAAAGGCAAGGTCCAGAGTGGAGAAGGTCATTGAGGATTTGAATATAACCCCGTTTCGCGATAAACCGACGCATTTTTTAAGCGGAGGGCAGAAGAAACGGGTATCGATAGCGGATATTTTGGTGATGGATCCGGAAATCATCCTGTTCGACGAACCGGCGGCGGCTTTGGATCCGAAGCATGCGCGCATGATCGATGAGATCATCGATCAACTCAGCGAAAAGGGGATTACGGTAATTCTGTCCACCCATGATGTGAATAAAGCCCTCATGTGGGCGGACCGGGTCGCTTTGCTGGATGAAGGCGTCATCGTATCGGAACGTACGCCGGATGAAATTTTTATGGATGACGAGGTGCTGGCCCGGACGAATCTGGAAAAGCCCACCGTGCTGAGACTGTTTGAATCGTTGTGCAAGGCGGGGATTGTGGATCGGAACAGCCCGATTCCGCATACGACCGAAGATCTTGAGAACTTGTTGAGAGAGGTAACCAATGACAAATAACAAAAAGGCAATTTTAGTAGTAAGCTTTGGCACAAGCCACGCCGAAACGAGGGAGAAGACCATCGGAGCCATCGAAAAGGATATCGCGGCCGCATATCCGGACTATGAGATCAGGAGAGCCTTTACCAGCGGAATGATACTGAAGGTGCTGAAAAACCGGGATGGGATCATGATCGACAATGTGGAGGAAGCGATGGCCCGGCTGTTAAACGACGGCTTCCGGGAGGTGGTGGTCCAGCCGACTCACGTGATCCCCGGAGACGAATACGACGATATGGTCGCGGCTGTCGCGGCCTTTGAAGACCGCTTTGACGCTGTCATCGTCGGGACGCCGCTGCTATATGGCACGGAAGATTATCAAAAGGTGATCGGTGCCGTGATGGAGCAGTTCCCATCTCTTTCGGAAAAAGAGGCTCTGGTTCTGATGGGTCACGGTACAGAGCACTCCATCAACGCGGCTTACGCCGCATTGGATTATCAATTCAAGGACATGGGATATTCCAACGTGTTCGTCGGTACTGTCGAAGGCTATCCCGAGGTTGAAACGGTGCTGAAAATGGTCGCCGCCTACGGCCCGGAAAAGGTCGTGCTGCTGCCTTTGATGGTGGTGGCGGGAGATCATGCTGTTAACGATATGGCCGGCGAGGATGAGGATTCATGGAAGACCCTCTTTGAGGAGGCGGGCTATCAGGTGGAATGCATCCTGAAGGGTCTGGGGGAATTCCAGTCCATCCGGGAGATCTACCTTTCTCATCTTGCGGCGGCAATAGGAGCATAGGAAAATGGAACAGTACGTTCTGAAGGACAACCAGAGACTGCGGTGCGGGTATACGACCGGGAGCTGCGCGGCAGCCGCGGCACAGCGAGCCGCGGCTATGGTGCTGGGCGCTTCCTTTTCGGTCGAGGATAAAATCATGATCGATACGCCGAAGGGGGTCCGGCTTGAACTTGCTCCGGCTGACATGGAGACAGGGGACGGATGGGCGCGCTGCGCGGTCCGAAAGGACGGGGGCGACGATCCCGATGTGACTACAGGGATTCTGATCTATGCAAAGGTATCGAAAGTGCCTGACTGGGAGCAAGGAATCGCACCGGGGAAGTTCTCCGGCAGGGAACACTTCTCCGAGACGGAAGACGCGCCCTGGATCACTCTGGACGGAGGAACCGGCGTGGGCCGGGTTACGAAACCGGGACTTGCCTGCGCTGTGGGAGAAGCAGCGATCAATCCCGTACCGAGGCGGATGATTCTGGAGCAGGTCAGGATGGTCTGCGATGAGTTTGATTATAGAGGAGCGCTCCACGTGGAAATTTCCGTTCCGGAGGGAGAAGAGACCGCAAAGAGGACGTTCAACGCTCAGTTGGGGATACTCGGCGGAATTTCCATCCTGGGAACCAGCGGCATTGTGGAGCCCATGAGCGAGCAGGCCCTGATCGATACGATCAAGGTCAAAATGAATGTGAGCAAGGCCGGCGGAACGGAATATCTGGTTATTACGCCGGGAAACTACGGTGAGACATTTTTAAAATCCCACATTGAGCTGTCAGAGATCGATTCCGTAAAATGCAGCAATTTCGTCGGAGATGCGCTGGATTACGCAGAATCGTCCGGGTTCAAGGGAGTTCTGCTGGTAGGCCATATCGGAAAGTTTATCAAGGTGTCGGCAGGGATCATGAACACCCATTCCAAGTACGGAGACGGCAGGATGGAAATCATGGGCGTACACGCGGCGCTGGCCGGAGCCTCAAAGAGCGTGCTCGAAAGGCTTTTGACCTGCGTTACGACAGAGGATGCGATTTCGGTTCTGGATGAAGCGGAAATCCGGGAAGAAACCTTGCGCTCTGTGCTTTCCAGACTGGACAGCCGGATCAGGGAAAGGGTGCATCACAGCATGGAAATCGGAGCGGTGATCTTTTCCAACCAGTACGGGTATCTGGGAGAAACGGAGGGTGCGCCGTTATTGCGGAAAAAACTGCTGGAACAGGCAGAAAAGGATAAAGGTGAGATAGAGGATGGAGCAAAAAGACAGGAATAAAAAAACGGGAAAACTTTACGGTCTGGGCGTAGGGCCCGGCGACCCCGAGCTGATGACCCTGAAGGCGGTCAGACTGATCCGGGAATGCGACGTCGTCGTGATTCCCGCGTCTGGTAAGACGGTCAACGTGGCCTATGAGATCGCCAAGGGAGCTGTACCGGAGATTGAAGAGAAGGAGCTGCTTGAAATCTCCATGCCGATGATTCGGGAGGAAGACAAGCTTGCGGAGAGCCACGATAAGGCCGCCGACGCGGTGATCACCGTGCTGGAGGCCGGGAAGGACGCCGCATTTTTGACGTTGGGAGATCCGTCTATCTATTCCACTTATATCTATGTTCATGACAGAGTCGGCGCCCGGGGATACGACACGGAAATCGTGCCGGGGATTCCTTCCTTCTGCGCAGTCGCGGCCCGGCTGAACGAGGGCTTGACGGAAGCCTCGGAAGCGCTGCACGTCATTCCCGCATCCTATGAGGGGATGGAGGAAGCCATGCAGCTTTCAGGGACCCGAGTTTTGATGAAATCGGGAAAGGCCATCGGAAAGGTGAAAGAATTCCTTTCTCAGATGGAGCGCCAGCCGTCGGTAAAGATGGTGGAACGCTGCGGAATGCAGGGAGAGCGGGTTTTTAACCGGCTTGAGGACATCGACGAGGACGCGGGATATTTTTCAATATTGGTTGTAAAAGATAAATAGGTTGAAGGAGTAATCATGGTACATTTTGTAGGAGCGGGTTCCGGTGCCGCAGATCTGATCACCGTGAGAGGACAGAAGCTTTTAAAGGAGGCAGATGTCATCATCTATGCAGGCTCTCTGGTCAATCCGGAACATCTGGAGCTTGCCGGGGAGGGCTGCCGGATCTATGACAGCGCTTCCATGACATTGGAGGAAGTGGTCGCGGTAATGAAAGAAGCCGAGGCTGCCGGAAAGATGACGGTGAGGCTTCATACCGGCGATCCGAGCATATATGGGGCAATCAGAGAGCAGATGGATATTTTGGATGAATGGGGGATTTCCTATGACGTGGTCCCCGGCGTGAGCTCGGCTTTCGGCGCCGCGGCGGCGCTGAAGGCGGAATATACCCTGCCCGACGTTTCCCAGACGGTGATCATTACGAGAATGGCCGGCAGGACGCCGGTGCCGGAAAAGGAGGAAATCTCTCTGCTGGCCGCACATCAGGCGACCATGGTGATCTTTTTAAGTACGGGTCTGCTGGAACCGCTGAAAGATCGGCTGCTTGCCGGCGGCTACCGGAAAGATACTCCGGCGGCTATCGTCTATAAAGCGACCTGGCCCGATGAAAAGGTCTTCCGGGGAACGGTGGACACTCTGCCTGAGATGGCAAAGGAGAACGGGATCACCAAGACGGCGCTGATCCTGGTGGGAGATTTCCTGGGTGACAGCTACGAACGTTCCAAGCTGTACGACCCCGCTTTTACTCACGAATTCCGGGAAGCGACGAGATGAAAGGCAGCCGGCGGCACGTCCGCCGGGCAAAAGGATAGGAAATGGACACGAATCTGAACATCAAAATGGTCGGGATCGATCATAACAAGGCTTCAATTGAATACAGAGAACTCTTTTCCTTTACGAAAGCAGGCGCCGCTGAGGCGATGAAAGTTTTGAAAGAACGGTATCCCATAGACGGCTGCGTCATCCTGTCCACGTGCAACCGAACGGAGCTGTGGATCAGCACGGAATCAAACCTGTCGCCCTGCCGCATGCTGTGCGCTTTGAAGGAGGCCGATCCCGCCGATTATCGAGAGCTCTTCGTCGAGCGGGAGGGCGTGAACGCTGCTTCTCATCTTCTGGAGCTTGCCTGCGGGCTGGATTCCAGGATTTTCGGGGAGGACCAGATCATCTCCCAGGTGCGGGAAGCCATTATCCTTTCCCGCAAAAGCCACTGTGCCGACATGGTTCTGGAAAAGGTATTCCAGACCGCTATCGGCGCCGCAAAGAAGGTCAAATCTCATGTGAGACTGGCGGCGCCCGACGGTTCCACCGCCTTGCAGGTCGTTTCCCTGCTGAAGGAAACGCTGGGGGATCTCAAAGGGGTTTCCTGCCTGATGATCGGAAACGGCAAGATGGGGCAGCTGGTCTGCAGCGCCCTGATGTCCTGCGGTGCGGAGGTAAAGATGACGCTGCGGAAGGTGATGCATGGGACTCGCCAGACGGAATCGGAAATTCCGGAGGGCTGTGTTATGATCCCCTATGAAAACAGGATTCAGGAACTGGCCTCCTCCAAGGTTGTGATCAGCGCAACCCGGAGCCCGCACTATACGCTGAAACGAAACGAAGTGGAAGGCTTTCTGAGCCGGGAACCGAGCATCTGGATCGATCTGGCGGTGCCCAGGGATATCGAGCCCTCTATCGGCGGACTTTCCGGGATCGACCTCTATGACATCGATCACTTGACCAGGGGCGAGAGCGGCGCGGCAAACGAAACGGGCAGAAAAGAGGCCATGAAGATCCTCCGGGATTATCTCGACGAGCTGATCCAATGGTTTGCGTTCCGGGAAAGGGTGCCTGAGATTCAGGATATTCTAAAGCTGTCGGTAGAAGACGTATCGAAGCGGCTCGACCATCCTCTGGAAGCGATAGAACTGCCGGAGGAAGAGAAAAAGCTGGTCCAGGCAGAAATTGAACGGGCGGTGGAAAAGGCCGTCGGCAAGCTGCTCTTCGGCTTGAAGGACACCCTCAGACATTCTCTGTGGAAGGAATGCCTGGGAGCCGTCCATGAAGCGGCAAACAAGGATACTCTGAAATCATAGTAAATGGTAAGCGCTGTTGCAAATCGAGATTAAATTTGGGAGACTACGCTTCCCAGAGCTGTTTTCGGAATTTGTCCTTTAATAACTGCGGTTCTCAGCTTTCGGATAGAAAAGCAAACTGAAGCTGAATCAGTGCTTTTCTTCGCATTTCATGCTCGCCGAAAGCTCTGATCACCGCAGTTGAAAGGACGAAAATTCCTCAAAAGGCTCTGTGCATCATAGGCTTCCAAATTTAATAACATATTTTGCAATAGCCTCTTAATTATAAGTTTTTGCGTTCCTGCCGGGGGTGTCCCTGAAGGACCTGAAACCGATCACCATTTTTATGCGAAGCATATAAAAATGGGAGTTCCTAAAGGGACACCCCGGCGGGAACGCCAGTATAAATGAATACGAAGGTGGTACTTATGAAAATATATGTGGTGGGCCTCGGCCCCGGCGAAGATCGCCAGATGACGCAGAGAGCCCTTGACGCTCTCGAAGCGTGCGATGTGATAACGGGTTACGATGTGTACGTCGATCTGATCAAAGATCGGTTCCAACATAAAAAACTGATTTCGACGCCGATGAAAAAAGAGGCGGAACGGTGTCATATCGCTGTGGAAGAGGCGTTAAAGGGGCAGACCGTGGCGATGGTCTGCAGCGGAGATCCGGGCGTATACGGCATGGCGGGTCTGATGTACGAGGTGGCACAGCAGTATGATCCCATTGAGATCGAAGTGGTTCCGGGGATTACGGCCGCCTGCAGCGGGGCTGCGATTTTGGGCGCTCCCCTGATTCATGACTTTGCCGTCATTAGCTTGAGCGACCTGCTTACGCCGTGGGAACGGATCGAGAAGCGGATCGAATGCGCCGCTGCTGCGGATTTTGTCATCTGCCTCTACAATCCATCCAGCAAGAAACGGTCGGATTATTTGAAGAGAGCCTGTGAGCTCGTATTAAAACACAGAGAAGCCGGAACAAAATGCGGCTTTGTGAAGAATATCGGACGCGAAGGGGAGGCGGGCTATGTGCTGACCCTTGAGGAGCTTCGTGAGACTCAGGTCGACATGTTTACCACCGTCTTTATCGGCAATTCCCAGACGAGAGAGATCGGCGGGAAGTTAGTGACCCCAAGGGGTTACCAGATCGATCAGTTATAGAAAGCAGGGATGCTGTGACGGCGTGCCTCGGCAGAAACCTGAAACTGATTACCATTTTTATGCGTCAGCATATAAAAATGGGGGTTTCAGAGGGGTACGCCGTCACAGCAAGACCTGAATGGAGAGAATGATATGCCGAACCTTTTAATCTTTGCAGGCACAACGGAAGGAAGAGAACTTTTGGAAGCCCTGTCCCGCAGCATCGGCGGGAGCGGTCTTTCCGTCTATGCCTGTGTGGCGACGGATTACGGAAAGGAATTGCTCCCGGAAGGGCTTGCGCAGGTCCATGTCAGGGCCGGAAGGATGACCGAGCAGGAGATGGTCGATTTTATGGAGGAAAAACGGTTTGATTCCGTCATCGATACGACCCATCCCTATGCCAGACTTGCAAGTGAAAACATCAGGGCTGCCTGTAAAAGGGTAGGCTGTGAATATATCAGAGTGCTCCGGCCAAGCGGAGTAGAGGAGAAGATGGACTGTCTGTTTTTCGGCAGTCATGAAGAGGCGGCTCACTATTTGAACGAGGTAGAAGGCAATGCGCTTCTCACCGTCGGGAGCAAGGAGCTGTCCAGATATACGGGAGTCCGGGATTATCAGAAGAGGCTGTTCCCCAGGGTGCTGCCCATGGCGGAAGTAGTGGAAAGCTGCTGCGGTCTGGGGTTTCCCGGAAAGCAGCTCATCTGCATGCAGGGACCTTTCACGGCGGAGCTGAACGCCGCCATGATCCGTCAGACAGGCGCCCGGTACGTTGTGACCAAGGATTCGGGAGAGACGGGGGGCTTTTTTGAAAAATATCAGGCTGCAGTGGAAACCGGCGCAGAGCTGTTGGTCATCGGCAGAGAACAGGAAGAGGAAGGAATTTCTCCTGAAGACTTGCTGAATCGCCTGGAAGCCGTCTATCATATCACCGTGGAGAGGCACACTGCGGAACGACGTCAGGAGGAAGGGAGCGGAGCGGAGCCGGAGGCAGAGCGGGAACAGGAACAGGGCCTTGGCCAGTGGTTCCCTTTCTTCATAAATCTGTCGGAAAAGACCGTGGTTGTGATCGGAGCGGGAAAAATCGCCAAAAGGCGCATTGAGACGCTTTTGAAATTTGACTGCCGTCTCCGGGTGATCGCCGGGAGCGTCCTGGCTGAAGTGGCGTCGTACGCAGAGGCAGGGAAGCTGGAGCTTCGGATGAAAGCCTATGAGGATTCCGACCTGGAGGGAGCCGACTATGTGTTGGCGGCGACGAACGACAAGCAGATCAATCATAAAATCTATGAATCTTGCAGGACCGCCGGGGTGCCTGTCAATGTGGCGGATGACAAAGGGAAAAGCGATTTCTATTTCCCGGGCATTATTCGAAAGAACGGGATTACTGTGGGAGTTACTGCGGAAGGCAGGGATCACGCCCTCGCGAAAAAAGCTACCGGAGCGATCCGCGGCTGTTTGGAGCGAGAGCTGGAACCGATGGATTAAAAAACAGGAAAATGCAGGAGGACGGGAAAATTGGAAGCAAGAAAAATCAGAGTCGGAAGCAGAGAGAGCAGGCTGGCTGTGATCCAGTCGGAACTGGTCATGGAGCAGATTCGCCAGGCGCATCCTGAACTGGAATTGGAACTGATTACGATGAAAACGACAGGGGACATCATCCTGGACCGGAGCCTGGACAAGGTGGGAGGAAAAGGACTTTTCGTCAAGGAGTTGGATCAGGCTTTGCGGGACGGCAGAATCGACATCGCCGTTCACAGCCTGAAGGATATGCCGATGGAAACCCCTGATGACCTGCCCCTGCTGGCCTTTTCCAAGCGGGAAGATCCCCGGGACGTTCTGGTGCTCCCTCAGGGAGACGGAATGACCGGCGAGGCTTCCGGCGTTGGAAGCGGCGAGGACTTTTCCGATTCCGGGAAGCCGATAGGGAGTTCCAGTTCCAGGAGAAATCTCCAGCTGAGAAGGCTGTACGGCAACATGACGACGTTAGGGGTGAGAGGCAATGTCCTCACGAGATTATCCAAGCTGGACAGCGGAAATTACAGCGCGCTGGTGCTGGCCTACGCGGGACTGAAACGGCTCGGCCTTGCAGACAGAGTCAGCCGGATCTTTGAGCCGGATGAAATGATACCGGCCGCGGGCCAGGGCATCATGGTCGTGCAGGGAAGGGCCGGGGAAGATTACGCATTTCTGGATTGTAT
Organism: uncultured Bacillota bacterium; assembly: GCA_946408315.1. Taxonomy (GTDB): domain Bacteria; phylum Bacillota; class Clostridia; order Peptostreptococcales; family Anaerovoracaceae; genus Anoxybacterium. Next base: position 8,684 of record CAMJRV010000047.1, read on the forward strand.
CAACGACAGGGATGCGGAGACAGAAGCGCTGACGGAACGGGCCTTCGTGAGAGCGCTGGACGGGGGATGCAGTTCTCCCATCGCCGCTTTTGCCCGGGCTGCCGGAGGCGAAGTTCATCTGACCGGACTTTACTATAAAGAAGCAGAGGATGACTATATAACCGGAGAGATATCGGGCAGCCGAAAAGACGGAGAGGCTCTGGGCCGAAAGCTGGCATTTCAGCTCAGGGACGGAATTTGAAAGATGGTGGTTATGATGAAAACGGAAATTCAGGGCGCCGGCAGCGGCGATCAAAATAAGAATCACAGGGGGAAGGTCTGGCTTGTGGGAGCAGGTCCCCACGATGCTGGACTGTTCACCCTGAAGGGGAAGGCTGTTTTGGAGCAGGCCGATGTGGTGGTCTACGATCATCTTGTGGGCCAGAGCATCCTCGCCATGATCCCGAAGACGTGCAAGCGGATCAACGTGGGGAAAATCTCGGGAAACCATCCGGTGCCGCAGAAGGAGATCAATCAAATCCTTGTAAAGGAGGCGCTGGAAGGAAAACGGGTCGTCAGGCTGAAGGGCGGGGACCCCTTCCTTTTTGGCCGCGGCGGCGAAGAACTGGAAACTATCTGCGAGAACGGGATTCCTTTTGAAGTCGTTCCCGGCGTGACGTCGGCCATTTCCGTGCCGGCCTACAATGGGATTCCGGTCACCCACAGGGATTACTGTTCTTCCGTGCATATCATAACGGGACATACGAAAAATCTGGAACGGGCGGACATCGATTTCCCTTCCCTCGTAAAATTCGGAGGTACGCTCATATTCTTGATGGGCGTCGCTTCCATGCCGGTGATCTGCAGTGAACTGATCGATGCGGGAATGGATCCGGAAACCCCTGCTGCGATTCTGGAACGGGGGACGACGGCCCATCAGAGGCGGGTTGTTTCCGACCTTGCGCATCTGCCCGAAGAGTCGGCGAAGGCGGAAATCCGGACGCCGGCGATCGTCGTGGTGGGAAAGGTCTGCAGCCTGGCGGAACGGTTCCACTGGGCCGAAGACAGGCCGCTGGGAAGGCTGAAGATCATGGTGACAAGGCCGAAGGGCAGGAGTTCCGCCCTGACGGCGAGACTGCAGGAATACGGAGCCGAGGTCGTAGAGGTTCCCACCATTGAAACGGATATGATCCTGGAAAACGAGCTCCTGTCCGAAGCGCTGAAAAATATCGGGGAATATCAGTGGATCGCATTCACGAGTCCCTTTGGCGTTCAGGTATTTTTCCAAAAACTGCTGGAGTTGAAAATAGACGTCAGAAAGCTCCTCGGACTGAAGTTTGCGGCCATCGGCACCGCAACCAGGAAAGCCATAGAAGATAGAGGGATCTTGGTGGATCTGATGCCTGAGATCTATGACGGCCGGGCTCTGGGAGAGGCCCTGGCCCGCAGGATCGTGGCGGAGGATGAGAAAAATGACGAGCAGCAGCTCGTCCTGATTCCGAGAGCAAAAATCGGAACTGAGGAGGTGCTGAAGCCGCTGGATGAGGCAGGAGTTCTGTATGAAGACCTGCCGATCTACGACACGGTGGAAGCTCCCGACGATGAATTCTCCTGGTACGACGATACGGTGGATTATGTGGCCTTTACGAGCGCCTCTACGGTAAGGGGCTTTGTCAGGATGGCAAAGGATATCGACTACACGACGGTCAAGGCGGTCTGCATCGGGGAACAGACTGCCGGGGAAGCCGCCAAATATGGAATGAAGACTTTTATCGCTGAAAAAGCGTCTATCGACAGTATGGTCGAGCTATTTCTTGAACTTGGGAAAAATGACGGGCAATGAGGCCGCGATGACGGCTGATGCCGTGTGAAGAATCGTGCGGAAGAAAGGACGGTGCGAAATGACATTTGAATTATGGAATACTGCGGTGCTTCCGTCCATGCTTGCTCTGGCCATCGGCTTTGCGCTGGACCTGGCCTTCGGCGACCCCCACTGGATGCCTCATCCTGTCTGTCTGATCGGCAATCTGATTTCCAAAGGAGAGACGATCATCAGAAGCATGCTGCCGAAAACACCGGGAGGCGAATTTGCCGGAGGCGTTTTGCTTGCGGTGGTCGTCATCCTCGTTTCGACCGCTTTGCCCATCGCGATCCTCTGGGGTGCGGCGCAGATTCATGTGGGCTTGCGGATCGCAGTGGAAGCTCTTATGTGCTATCAGATTCTGG
>CAMJRV010000048.1 GCA_946408315.1 uncultured Bacillota bacterium
CAAATCTTGTGACGCTGCTGCTCGGGATCACCATCGGCTCCACGATGGTGGCTGCAGACTTCCTCAATGCCAAGACCCTGATGATCATGGGAATGGGCCTTGTGGCATTTATCTTCGACACAGCCGGCGGCGTTCTCTTTGCAAAGCTGCTGAACCTGTTCCTGCCGAAAGACAACAAGGTAAATCCGATGATCGGCGCCGCAGGAATCTCCGCATTCCCCATGTCGGGCCGTGTGGTTCAGAGGCTTGCCGCCAAGGAAGATCCTACCAACTTTATCCTGATGCAGGCCATGAGCGCCAATGTGGCCGGCCAGCTCGGCTCCGTCGTCGCAGGAAGCCTGATCCTTGCATTGGTTCCGGCTGTCGCGGCGGCAATGTAGTGTAACTGAGGAGGTAATATTATGAATATAATTGAAGCAGGTCTGGAAGTTTCCGCTTTTGGGCTGGGAGGAGTCTTTATCGTACTGATCCTGTTTTACTGCGCAACAAAGATTATGTTGGCGGTTTCGCGGATTGCGAAAAAGAACTGAATCCTACAGGAAAGACGATTGAAATACGCAAAAAAAAGTTGACAAAATGAAATTTGCCGGGTCTGGAAACAGCCCCGGCTTTCTATATATTTACTGGACATTTTTGTTGTAAAATTAATAAGTTTGAATTATACTATACTAATCAATTTAGAAGCCGCGCCAATCGCTTTGAAAGAACGTCAATCCGGCTGGAATTCTGCGGTGACAACTGAATAAGAAACAAAGGAGAAATCTTGCACAGCGAAGGGAGAACAGATATGTTACTGGCATTCGACGTAGGGAACACCAACATGGTTTTAGGAGTCTTCAAGGACGACAATCTGATTCAAAACTGGAGAATGGAAACGGACACCAACAAAAGCGCTGACGAGTACGGGATGATTATCAACCAGCTTTTCAACTATGAGGGGCTGAACACCAAAGAAGTAAAAGATGTCATTATTTCAACGGTAGTTCCATCGGTACTGTACACGCTGCAGCACTTGTCAATGAAGTATTTCAACAGGAGGGCCATCGTAATCGGGCCTGGTATCAAAACGGGGCTGATTATAAAGTATGATAACCCCAAACAGGTAGGCGCGGACCGGATCGTCAACGCCGTAGCGGCTCTCGCCAAATACGGAGGACCGCTCATCATCGTAGACTTCGGAACGGCAACCACCTTCTGCGCCATTACGGAGAACGCGGAATACCTGGGAGGAACCATCGCGCCGGGCATCAAGATTTCCTCGGACGCCCTGTTCGAGAAGACCTCCAAGCTTCCCAAGGTGGAGCTGGAATCGCCGGGTCATGTGATCTGCAAAAACACGATTGAGAGCATGCAGTCCGGCCTCGTTTACGGCCATATGGGAATGGTGGAATTTATCGTCAACAAGATGAAGGAAGAGCTGAAGCAATATTCCAGGTCGGGCAAATCCCCGAAGGTCATCGCCACAGGCGGGCTTGCCACGCTTATCGTAAGCGGAATCAGCTGTATCGATTCCGTGGATAAGATGCTCACCCTGGAAGGTTTAGAAATGATATATGAAAAAAACAAAGGACATAGGAATGAAAATCGGTAACGTTACGCCGGATAACCCGTTTTTTCTCGCGCCTCTGGCAGGGATTACCGACGCGCCTTTCCGCAGGATCTGTAAGGAGCAGGGAGCCGGGCTCGTCTACTCGGAAATGGTGAGCGGAAAGGGACTTTATTATAACGATCAGGCCACGGAAAGGCTGCTCCGGGTCTATGAGGATGAAAAGCCGTTAGCATACCAGATCTTTGGCTCCGAGCCGGAAATCATCGGCTTTGCGGCAAGGAAGCTCGAAGGCCGGGAAAACTGCATTCTGGATATCAATATGGGCTGCCCGGTGCCGAAGGTCGTGAAAAACGGCGAAGGGTCGGCCCTGCTGAAAGCGCCCGAACTGGTGGAGGCTGTCGTGAAGGCTGCCGTCGCCAACACGGAAAAGCCGGTGACAGCCAAGATACGGATCGGCTGGGACGCAGACAGTATCAACGCGGTGGAGATCGCAAAGGTGATCGAGGCGGCGGGAGCCAGCGCCATCGGAGTTCATGGCAGGACCCGGGAGCAATACTATTCCGGCAAGGCCGATTGGGATGTGATACGGCAGGTGAAAAAAGCGGTATCCATTCCGGTGATCGGAAACGGAGATGTATTTTCCGGCCGGGACGCGCTCCGGCTGATGGAGGAAACGGGTTGCGACTTTGTGATGATCGCAAGAGGAGCTCTCGGCAATCCGTGGATCTTCCGGGAGGCCCTGGCGCTGTGGGAGGGAAAGAGTCCTCCGCCTCCGCCGGAACGGGGAGAAAAGGCGGCGCTTATTCTGAAGCATTTCGATTTGCTTCTTGAGGAAAAGGGAGAATATGCCGCGGTCAGAGAGATGAGAAAGCACGCGGGCTGGTATTTAAAAGGAATTCCGGGCTCTGCAAGTCTTCGGCGGCAGCTGAATTCTACAGTGAAAGCGGATGCCTTGAAGGAACTTCTTGATTTCTAGCCCAAAATCGGTTATAATATTGCGCATACGAGCGCATCTTTCGGGCAAAAAAACCTAATATAATATCAAAGGAGATCACGAAAATGGCAGAAGAAATGCTGTTAACAAAGGAAGGCTATGACAAAATCGTTGCAGAGCATGAAGAACTGGTTACTGTAAGACGAAAGGAAGTTGCCGAAAGAATCAAGGAGGCAATCTCATATGGAGATATCTCTGAAAACTCCGAATATGATTCCGCAAAGAACGAACAGGCGGAACTGGAGGAGAGAATAAACAAGCTGGAAAATATGATGCGCAAGGCGAAGATTATAGATGAATCGACCATAACCAACGACCGCGTCGGCATTGGCCTCAAGGTCAAGGTGGAGGAGGTCGGGACCGGCGACATCATGGAGTTTGCCATCGTTGGTTCGACGGAAGCGGACCCGTTTGAAGGCAAGATCTCCAACGAATCTCTGGTAGGCGCAGCGCTTCTCGGAAAAATGGTGAACGAGATTGCGGAGGTACAGGTGCCTGACGGTATCGTGAGCTACAAAGTAATCGAAATATGGAAATAGAAAGAGGAAATTGTTATGAGTACAGAAGACAACCTTCGGGTACAGGCGGGGACTGAAGCGGAAGCGGAAGTAGAAATTTCGGAAGAGAGTTTGAACGAGCTGAGACAGGTCAGACGCGAAAAGCTCAAAAAGCTTCAGGAAGCAGGCAGAAATCCGTTCCTGATCGAAACTTACGATGTGAAGAACTACAGCAAGGACATCAAGGATCACTTTGATGAGATGGAAGGCAAGGAAGTTTCCTGCGCCGGAAGAATCATGGCCAAACGCCAGATGGGAAAGGCGTCCTTTATCGATATACAGGATAAACAGGGCAGAATTCAATGCTACGTCAGACAGGACGCCATCACGCCGGAAGAATATGAAGTTTTTCTTACCTATGATATCGGCGACATCATAGGCATTGTGGGCGAAGTGTTCCGGACGAAGCACGGAGAAATTTCCGTCAAGGTTCATGAAATCAAGCTGCTGTCCAAATCCCTCCAGATCCTGCCCAACAAGTTCCACGGCCTGAAGGATCAGGATATCCGGTACAGACAGAGATACGTAGATCTCATCATGAACCCTGAGGTGCGGGAGACCTTTATTCTCCGTTCCAAAATCATCCATGCCATCAGGGACGTGCTGGAAAATGACTATGGCTATCTGGAGGTAGACACGCCGATTTTGACCACAATCGCAGGCGGCGCCAACGCCAGACCATTCTCCACTCATCACAACACCCTTGATCTGGATATGAAGCTGCGAATTTCTAATGAATTGTTCTTAAAGAGACTGATCGTGGGCGGTCTGGACCGCGTCTATGAAATGGGCAAAATGTTCAGAAACGAAGGGATGGACAGAAACCACAATCCCGAATATACCGCTATGGAGTGCTATATGGCCTACGGCAATCTGGAAAACACCATGGAGGTTACTGAGCAGGTGGTTTCCAAAGCGGCTCTTGCCGCCACAGGAAGCATGGTCATCCAATATCAGGGCAAAACCTTTGACCTGACTCCCCCATGGAGAAGGCTGAACATGGCGGACGCCATCAAGGAAATCACCGGCGTTGATTTTGCCGTCATCAACACTGACGAAGAGGCGAGAGAAGCAGCCATCAAGCAGGGGATGGATAAGGACGAAGTGAAAAGCCTGACCCGAGGAAAGATCTTAGCGGAAATGTTTGAAGTATTCTGCGAAGACGTGCCGGGTTATTTGGACGGTCCTGTCTTTATCATCGGTCATCCGGTAGAGATTTCACCACTGGCTAAGAGAGATCCTATCGACCCGAGAATTACCAGAAGATTTGAAGCCTATGTAAACGGCTGGGAAATTGCCAACGCCTTCTCCGAGCTGAACGATCCCATCGATCAGTACGAGAGATTTAAGGAACAGCAGGCGCAGCTCGATGACGGAACGGACGAAGAAGCTCATCCCATGGACGAAGATTTCGTCAATGCGCTGGAGGTGGGGCTGCCCCCGACCGGCGGACTGGGCATCGGCATCGACCGGGTGATCATGCTGATTACCGATGCGCCGTCGATTAGGGATATCATACTCTTCCCAACCATGAAACCACTCTAGGCTTGCTAAAATTCCGCAATACTTTGTCGCTGGCTCTTCGGGCTTGATAGCGTACCATGAAGTACGCGTCCTGCGCCCTCAATCGCCGCTTCGCGTCTTGCGAAATTTTATCTGCGCCTAGCTGATAAAGCCGTGCGCCTGGCCATGAACAAAATATCCTGTGCCTGGGCGCTCAGGATAGAATCATAGAATGTATTGGGAAAGTTTGCTTCGGCAAACTTTTCTTTTAGAAAGAGGAGAGAAAGATGAAAGATACACAGTTGAGACAGCTCTATGTGAACACAGAACAGTATGCCGGGAAGGAAGTGTCGGTCAGAGGCTGGATCAGGACAAACAGAAGCTCAAACCGGTTCGGATTTGTGGAGATCAACGACGGCAGCTACTTCAAATCGGTTCAGGTTGTCTACGAAGAAGAAAATATCGAAAATTACGACCAGATTGCGAAAGCACCCATCTCAGCCGCTCTTTTCGTTACCGGAGAACTCGTTCTGACGCCGGAAGCCAAGCAGCCCTTTGAGATCAAGGCGATGAAAGTCGTCGTCGAGGCCGATTCCGATCCGGATTATCCCCTTCAGAAGAAGCGGCACAGCCTGGAATTCCTGCGGGAGATCGCCCATCTGAGACCGAGGAGTAATACGTTCTCCGCCGTTTTCCGCGTAAGGTCCCTGGTTGCCTACGCCATTCATCAGTTCTTCCAGGACAACAACTTTGTCTATGTCCACACGCCGATCATCACCGGCAGCGACGCGGAGGGCGCCGGGGAGATGTTCCGGGTCACCACCCTCGATATGAACAAGCCGCCGAGGACGGAAGACGGCAGGATCGATTACAGCGAGGACTTTTTCGGAAAGGAAACGAATCTGACCGTAAGCGGACAGCTTGAGGCGGAGACCTTCGCCCTGGCGTTCCGGAGCGTTTATACCTTCGGGCCGACCTTCCGCGCGGAAAACTCCAATACGGCCAGACATGCGTCGGAATTCTGGATGATCGAACCGGAAGTCGCTTTCGCCGATATCAACGACAATATGGAGCTTGCGGAAAGCATGATCAAATACATCATCAACTACGTGCTCGACCATGCGAAGGAGGAAATGAAATTCTTCAACGATTTCATTGACAAGGGCCTGCTCGACAGGCTGAACAATATCATCAGCAACGATTTTGCCAGAGTCACCTATACGGAGGCTGTCGAATTGTTGAAGAAATCGGGTAAGGAGTTCCAGTTCCCCGTGGAATGGGGCATCGACCTTCAGACGGAGCACGAGCGGTACATTACGGAAGAGATCTTCAAAAAGCCCGTGTTTGTAACGGATTATCCGAAGGAGATCAAGGCGTTCTACATGCGGCTCAACGAGGATGGAAAGACCGTTGCGGCCATGGACCTTCTCGTTCCGGGCGTCGGCGAGATCATCGGCGGAAGCCAGAGAGAGGAACGCTACGATCTGCTGGTATCGAGGATCAAAGAACTGGGCCTTTCGGAAGAGGATTACTGGTGGTACCTGGATCTGAGAAAGTACGGCGGAGTGAAGCATGCCGGATACGGACTGGGCTTTGAGAGAATTATCATGTATATTACCGGAATGAGCAACATCAGAGACGTGCTGCCGTTCCCGAGAACGCCGAAAACAGCGGAATTCTAAAAGCGTATAACACTCTGCCGGTCCGGTGGGCCGGCAGAATGCATTGAAAAAGGATATTACCAATGAATTTGTTCGCAGCAACCATCCGGGACGGAGCGATAAAGGGCGTAAAGACCGCAGCTATGCTGCTGAAAATCGTATTGCCCATTTACGCCGCCGTCGTCATAATCAAGTATTCTCCGATCATGCCTTTTTTGCAGGACCTGTTTTTCCCTGCAATGAAATTCTTTCACCTTCCGGGCAACGGGATCGTGCCGCTTATTACCGGTTTCTTTACTGATGAATATACGACCATTGCGGTGATGAGCACCTTTGATTTTACGACTGCGGAGATTACAACCATCGCCATGTTTGTACTGGTGGCCCATTCGATTCCCGTCGAGTCTGCTATCGCGCAGAAAATAGGGATGTCGGCTGCAAAGTTTGCCGTTTTTCGGATTTTATCCGCCATTGCCGTTGGACTTCTCGTCGGATGGATAGGGGGGATGCTGGGATGAGCGCACCCTTTGATGTGATCTTTAGAGAGATCGTTTCCGGCGGAATGTCGACTGCTCTCAACATGCTGAAAATACTCATTCCGCTGATGATTATCGTGGAAATCCTCATGGTATACAACGTGATGGAAAAGGTGGCGGACAAGCTGCAATTTCTGGCAGGAGCCTTGGGGATGCAAAAACAGTCCATCTTTCCGCTGCTGGTGGGAGTTGTTATGGGTGTTACCTATGGGGCCGGTACTCTGATCGAAATCAACAGAAAGATGCCGATCCCGAAAAAGGATTATGCGCTGATCGGAATTTTTATGTTCATCTGTCACGGTATCATCGAGACAGGCTTTATCTTTGCCGTCGCAGGCGCGGAAATCTTTACAATCACCGTCGGAAGGCTGGTCATCGCCTTTCTTGTCACCGCAGCGGCGGCCAGACTGCCGGTATTCCGCAAAATGAGCGAGAAGACGGAAGAAAATTGAAATTTCCGAATGTTTACGATTCATTTTCTATTTCAATTTGCTATTTTAATTGAGAGATGATATACTGAAACCACTATGTGAAAAAAATATGGGAGGTCTATATGAAAGGCTATACTAGCGACATGATAAGAAACGTTGCCCTTGTAGGACACGGCGGTACCGGAAAAACTACATTGCTGGAAGCCGGATTGCTTGCTACAGGAGTAATCAACAGACTGGGTAAGGTAGAGGACGGAAATACGGTATCTGACTACGACAAGATGGAGATTGAAAAGGGTTACTCGATCAGCACGTCCATCGTGCCGGTTGAATACAATAAGGTTAAAATTAATTTTATTGATACTCCGGGTTATTTCGATTTCATCGGAGAAGTAAACTCCGCGATGAGAGCGGTCGAAGCGGCGGTCGTCGTTGTAGACGCATCGTCCGGCATTCAGGTCGGTACCGAAAAGGCATGGAAAACCTGCAGGGAATACAACATGCCGACCTTCATGCTCATCAACAAGATCGATAAGGAAAATATAGACGTTGACAAGGTCATTGCCGACTTAAAAGCCAAATTCGGAACCTCCGTCGTTCAGCTTTCCGAAAAGGACGCGCTTATGGAAGCCGTCGCGGAAAGCGATGAGGAGCTTTTGGAAAAATACTTCGGCGGTGAAGAATTTACAGAAGAAGAATTCAACCGGGGACTGGTGGCGGGAATCGCTTCCGGCAGCATCGTTCCTGTTTTGACTTGCTGTGCGCTGGATGGAAAAGGCATCAAGGAATTTCTGGACACCCTGATCAAATATGTTCCCGTTGCGACGAGCCATGCGGAATATCCGGGAGTGGATGCAAAGGGCAATGAGATCAGTAGAAAGTGTGATCCATCCGCACCTGTATCCGCATTTGTTTTCAAGACCATCGCCGACCCATTTGTAGGCAAGATCAACCTGTTGAAAGTGATCTCCGGAAAGCTGAGCCCCGGAATGGAAGTGTTCAATACCAGAGCAGAAAAACCGGAAAAGCTGGGCGCTCTGTTCTTCATGAGAGGAAAGACGCAGGCAGAAGCGGATAAGGTCGTTGCCGGCGATATCGCTGCAGCCGCGAAGCTTCAGTATACACAGACGGGAGATACTCTCTGCGACAAGGCAAACATCATCACGTATCCGGGCGTTTCGTTCCCGGAACCGTCCCTTTACATGGCTGTTGAGCCAAAAGCCAAAGGTGACGATGAAAAGATCAGCTCCGGTGTCCACAAGCTCATGGAAGAAGATCCATCCTTCGTTCTGACCAGAAATACGGAAACCCATCAGACGCTCATCGGAGGTCAGGGTGAAATTCAGATCGGGATCATCACTGCCAAGCTGAAGGACAAGTTCGGCGTAGGCGTCGATCTGGTGGACCAGAAGATCCCATACAGAGAAACGATCAAGGGCAGCTCCGACGTTCAGGGCAAGCACAAGAAGCAATCCGGCGGGTCAGGACAGTACGGCGACGTACACATCAAGTTCTCTCCGTCCCAGGAAGTTTTCGAGTTCTCTGAAGCGCTCTTTGGAGGCTCCGTACCGAAGAACTACGTTCCCGCAGTTGAAAAGGGCCTGAGAGAATCCATGGAAAAAGGACCGCTTGCCGGCTTCCCGGTTGTGAATATCAAAGCGGTATTCTATGACGGTTCCTACCACGATGTGGACTCCAACGAAATGGCGTTTAAAATTGCCGCTTCCCTGGCCTTCAAGAAGGGGATCGTAGAAGCGAAGCCGATCCTTCTCGAACCGGTTATGCACGTTGAAGTACATGTGCCGGACGAGTACATGGGAGACGTTATGGGCGACATGAACAAGAGAAGAGGAAAGATCCTCGGCATGGAGCCTCAGACCGGCGGCGGCCAGAAGGTTCTTGCGGAAGCGCCTCAGGCAGAAATGTTCAAGTATGCCATCACGCTTCGTTCCATGACTCAGGCAAGAGGAAGCTTCACCATGAGATTTGAACGGTATGAGGAAGTTCCTGCCCATCTCGCGGAAAAGATCATTGCGGAACACAAGAAGGATTCTGAAGAATAAATAAGATTCAATAAAAAGCAAGCCTGCCTGGGTTACAGGCAGGCTTGTTTGATCTAATTCAAGAAAGTATAATAAAATAGAAATAACCGCCCAAGAGTCCAAACTTTTGCGGTTATTCTTTAACTAAAAACATTTTGGGCTGGCCGTTTACCGGCAGCACTTTTCTATACTTAGCATAGCATTGTTGCTATATGATGTCAAGTCTTACGGAGAGGGCAAGGGATGAGCAAAAAAGCGAAAACCGTATTCGTCTGTCAGGAATGCGGATATGAAAGCCACAAATGGCAGGGTCAGTGTATCTGCGGCCAGTGGAACACCATGGTCGAAGAGAAGGTCGTGGACAGCAAAGAGAGCGACAAGCGCAGCCGGGCTGTTTCCGGGGAAAGGGTCAGGGCCAGCAGGCTTTCGGAGATCAAATCGGGCAACGAGACGCGGATCGACACGGGGATCGGGGAGCTGAACAGAGTGCTGGGCGGAGGTCTGGTAAAGGGCTCTCTGACTCTGATCTCCGGGGAGCCGGGGATCGGGAAATCCACCATCATCATACAGGCGGCGGCGCAGATCGCCCAGCGGTGCGGAACGGTTCTGTATGTCACCGGCGAAGAGTCGGCGGAGCAGATCAAGATGCGCGCGGACCGGGTATGCCAAGGCGCGCTGGATAATCTGTTCCTCCTTGCCGAAACGAATATCGAGAATATCGTTCAGGTCCAGGAGGAGCTGCGACCCGAATTTCTGATCATCGATTCGATCCAGACCATGTACACAGATGATCTGGAATCCGCGCCGGGAAGCGTGTCCCAGGTCAGGGCCTGCGGCAACGAGCTGATGAAGATCGGAAAGGGAAAGAACATTCCCGTCTTTATCGTAGCCCACGTCACGAAAAATGGCGATCTTGCCGGACCGAAGATCATAGAACATCTGGTGGACTGCGTGCTCAACTTTACGGGAGAACGGGACAGGGAACTGCGGATTCTGCGCGCTTATAAGAACCGGTTCGGAACCACCAGCGAGATCGGCGCCTTTGAAATGACAGAAGAGGGGCTCGTGGAGATCCTGAACTTATCCAAGACCTTTCTGGAAGGGATGGAAGACGGCGCAGAGGGAACGATCGCCGCTGCAGTTTACGAAGGAACACGGCCATTGCTTCTTGAGATTCAGGCATTGACTTCGCCGACAAACATCGGCTTTGCCAGGAGGACCTCCATCGGCGTGGAGCTTTCCCGGCTGAACATGATCCTTGCCGTACTGGAGAGAAAGGCCGGCCTGTCCCTCATCAATCAGGACGTCTACGTCAATGTGGTGGGAGGACTGAAGCCCGATGGGACGTCGATCGACCTGGCCGTCGCGTTGGCGATTTACTCTTCCAATA
>CAMJRV010000049.1 GCA_946408315.1 uncultured Bacillota bacterium
CTGGAGCATCTGGTCCAACCGGCGACACCGGACCGACCGGTGCTACTGGACCTACCGGCGACACAGGACCTACGGGTGCTACCGGACCTACGGGCGACACCGGACCTACGGGAGCTGCCGGAGACGGAGCGATTATCCCGTACGCCTCGGGACTTCCTGTAGCCGTCACCACGCTTGTTGGCGGACTCGTTGGTCTTCCTGCTGAAGTTGGATTCGGCACAGCGTTCCAGATCCCGACGATTCTGGGCGCAACGATCAATCTCCTCGGCATTGAAAACCTTGCGTTCTCTATGCCGAGAGCCGGCACGATAACGTCGCTTTCCGCATATCTCAGCGCGTCGGCTGCGTTGGCACTGCTTGGTCCCATGACCTACACCGTTCAGATCTACAGCTCCACAACCCCGAACGATACGTTCAGCCCTGTGCCAGGTGCTATAGTCAATATCAACATTCCCACTTCAATCGCAATAGGAAACACCTACAACGGCATTACCACGGGCCTGAGCATCGCGGTAACCCCGCAGACGCGGCTGCTCTTTGTAGCCAGCGCCACCGGAGGCGGACTGCTTGCCACGGGTACGGTCGCTGGATTTGTCAGCGGAGGTCTTGGCATAAGCTAAAATCAGATCGTTATGTCTTAATTTCTTACAGGGCGCCTGATACCAGGCGCCCTGTAGTCAAATCCCAATAAACTACAAGGAGTTGTGCAATTTGAACCGATATAAGATATGTGTTTACGCCATCAGTAAAAATCAGGAACAGTTGGTGGACCGGTGGATGGATTCGGTCTCCGAAGCAGACCTGGTCATTGTTACGGATACCGGTTCGACAGATGGCACGGTGAAAAAGCTTCGTAAAAGAGGGGCCGTCGTCTATAAGGCGAAAATATCGCCATGGCGCTTTGACGCGGCGCGGAATGCGGCGCTGGGCCATGTCCCGAAAGACGTGGACATCTGCGTGTGCGCCGACCTGGACGAACTGTTTGACCCGGGATGGCGGCAAAATTTAGAGGCGGCATGGAAACCGGAATACACCCGGGCGAGATATCTTTTTACCCGGAGTCGCACCCCCGACGGCACGCCGATCAAACAGTATCCGATGGAAAAAATACACCGGCGGAACGGATTCCGCTGGACTCGCCCCGTCTATGAATTTTTGGAATACAGCGGAACGGACGAAGATAAGACGGTATGGGTGGATGGACTTTCTCTGAATTACGATCCCGACTTATCGAAACCGCCGCTGCAGGCGCTCTCTCTTCTGGAACTGTCGGTTCGGGAAAATCCTCAGGACGACAGGGCCATGTTCTGGCTAGGCCGAGAATATATGTACCGCGGCAAAGACGATCTCTGCATTGAAACGCTGAAAAGACACTTGGTACTTCCCTCTGCAAAATGGGACGAGGAGCGCAGCGCTTCCATGCGTTTTATCGCGCGCTGCTATGAAAGAAAAGGAGATCTGAAAGAATCAAGACTCTGGCTTTTCAAGGCCATAGCGGAATGCCCCCATGTGCGCGAGCCGTACCTTGCCCTGGCGGCGCTGGGATATAAAGAAGAGAATTGGCCTATGGTCTACGCCATCGTTAAAAAAGGGCTCTCCATCGGCCAAAAGAGCGGAAGTTATCTTGTCGAGCCGGAAAGCTGGGGCTTTCTCCTTTACGATTACGGAGCAATCAGCGCTTATCGGCTTGGTCTTTATGAAGAATCCCGAAATTACGCACAGAAGGCCTGCGAGCTGAACCCCGCTGATGAAAGGCTGAAGTCCAATCTGGAGCTGATCGAAAAAAAGATCGATGAAAATTCGGGGAAGGAGGCCCTCTCATGAGCGCTTTAAAAATATGCGTTTACGCAATCTGTAAAAACGAGGCGAAGTTCGTGGACCAGTGGATGGATTCCATGAACGAAGCCGACGTGATTGTCGTCACCGACACGGGCTCCGACGACGATACGGTGGAAAAGCTACGAAAGCGAGGCGCCGTCGTCTATGTCGATAAAGTCAGCCCCTGGCGGTTTGACGCAGCGCGGAACATCTCTCTCGACCATGTCCCCGAAGATGTCGACGTCTGCGTCTGCACCGACCTTGACGAGCTGTTCGAACCGGGCTGGAGAGCAAGCCTGGAAACGGCATGGAAAAACCACAAACCCAAAAACAGCGGCCCAATCGCAAAAAGTGGGAGATACCTTTATAATTGGAGCCTCAAGGCGGACGGCACACCGGACGTGCAGTTCCACTATTTCAAGGTGCACGAACGTAAAAACTTCCGCTGGAAATGTCCTGTGCACGAGTATGTTCAGTATGTGGGAACCCTGCCTCTGGAAGCCGTGTTCATCGAAGGTATGGTGCTCAATCACCACCCCGACCCCGAAAAATCCCGGGGATCGTATCTGCCCCTGCTTGAAATTGCCGTACAGGAAGCGCCTCTGGACGATCGGATGCGTTACTATCTCGGCAGAGAGTATATGTATAAGGAAGAATGGGAAAAGTGTATCGACACGCTCAAAGTTTACCTCGCCATGCCGACGGCCCACTGGAATGAAGAGCGGTGCGCCTCCATGCGCTGGATCGCCAAAGCCTCTCACAAGCTGGGCCGCACCGGAGACGCCTACGGCTGGTACTATAAAGCGATTGCCGAAGCGTCCCACATGCGCGATCCCTACGTGGAGTTCGCAAAGATGTGCTACGAGTTGAGCGACTGGCCGATGACCTTCTTCCTGACAAAAGAGGCGTTAAAGATCAAAGACAAATCAAAGACCTACGTCAATATGGGCTATTCCTGGGATGAGACGCCGGATGATCTGTGCGCCATCGCCTCCTATCGCATGAACATGCTGGATATCGCACTCGAACATGCGAAGACGGCCCTCAGTTACTCCCCGGACAATGTAAGATTAAAAAATAACCTTAAAATTATAGAAGAGCGTCTTCAGGCTCGGCATATACAATCTGGCCGTCCATCATCGTAAAGACGACCTTTGCATCCAACAGCTCCCGAGCTTGCACCGTCATCAGGTTTCTGTCCACCACAATAATATCCGCCAGCTTGCCGGATTCCAGAGTTCCCAGTTCATGGCCTCTGTTATGGCTGCACGCCGCCCCGTAGGTGTACCCTCTCAACGCCTCGGCCACAGTCAGGCGTTCCTGGGGGTTGACCCCGATCGGATTGTCTGATTCGTCACAGCGCGTGACCGCCGCATAGATTTCCAGGAATGGATTCAGGCTTACAACAGGATAGTCTGTTCCAAAAGCGAGGATCGCTCCATTTTTCAGCAGCGTTTTAAAAGGCCATTCCAGTTGAGATCGCTTCAGACCAACCCGTTCCAGTTTCTCCTCCGCGTCTGCGATCAGATGATACGGCTGGGCGGAAGGAATCACGTTCAGCCTCCCAAACCTCTCGATATCGTCCTCTGAAATGCTCTCACAGTGTTCGAGGCAGTTTTGAATTTCGGAATTGCCATAAAGCCTGTTCGATTCCTCGAAGATATCCAGCGCCATGTGTATGGACGCATCTCCCAGAGTATGCAGCCGCACCCCGAATCCGGCCTTGTTGGCGGCAAGGATGGAATTTCGATAAACTTCCTGCGGGTAGTTCGGTTCTCCGCAGGTTTCTGGCCGGTCCGTATACGGCTCCAGCATCCAGGCCGTATACGTGGTTGTTACCCCGTCTACGAACTGCTTTAACCCCGACACCTGAACCTTTCCGGAATGGTATTTCTCCCTGAGCGCAAGCTGCAGGGAAAAATCGTCGCCGGTGCCCAGGCTGGGATACAGATGCAGCCTCGTCAGCAGCTTTTTCTCTTCGGAGAGCTCACAGGCAATTCGATAAAGCTTGTAGTCCTCTTCCGGCATGGTTTTGCTGGACATGTCGCACATGGAGGTGATGCCATATCGGGCCGCCTTTTTCGTAAAATCGGTCTGAATTTCCCGCATGACAGTCTCTTCCGGCTCATAGATACGGTTCCAGGCCAGCCCGCAGGCTTCCATTTCAATCAGAATTCCGGTCAGCTCCCCCTGCTCGTCTTTGCAGATTTCCCCAAAACCGACTTCTGTCTCCGCTGTAATTCCGCATTCCCGCAGAGCCGCCCCGTTCAGCCAGAACGTATGCCCGTCGGCGCAGAGGAGGTAGACCGGCTTCTCCGGAAAAGCCTCATCCAGCAATTTACGGCTTGGAAGCTCTCCCGTTTCCCAGTTCACAAGCAGCCAGCCGGTGGCCAGGATCCGCTCCAGCCCCGGGTTTTGACGGTCATATTCCACTACCATCCGGATACAGTCCTCCTCTGAGACAGACCGGTCCAACTCGTCGTACATATATTGGCTCGCCGCCATCGAGCCTTCAAAGAAATGCATATGGGCGTCGCTGAAGCCCGCCATGACGAATTGATCTCCGAAATCCCAGACTTTTGTGCTTTCTCCGATATAGGCTTCGATCCCTTGCCCCTCTTCCACCGCGATAATCCTGTTCGCCGCAACGGCGATTCCGCCGTCGAGCGTACGGTCGGCCGTACCGGTAAAGATGGCTCTGCTTTTCAATACAATTTCCGCAATCATGTTTCCTCCATTCCGTGTCGCGCTTTGCGCTCCACAGCTTATTTCTCATGCTAAAATAACTTTTTCAGATTTTCATCGGAATAGCTTTCACCCCGTTCTCTTGCGCGCAAAGCTTCCATCAGGGAGCGATAACGCTTCTCCGTGATCGGATAAAGGATTACGAAGATGACCGATATGATGATGGCGATTGCAGGGATCAGGGTGTTGAGCTGCAAAATTCCATTCAACGCGGAGGCGCTCTGTTCTTCCAGCTCCGCATGATATCCGACAAGACTGAGCAGGATTCCGCTGAGCCACATGCCGATTGCGGAGCCGAATTTCTGCGCGAAGGACGCGATCCCGTTGATGCTCCCTTCTCTCCGTTCCCCGGATATGTATTCAAACACCTCGCAGCAGTCGTTTACCATCGCATACCCGATCGTCCAGAAGCACACGTTGGAAATATTGTAGATTACCGTGTAAATCAGTAACTGGTGATAGGTTTGGATTCCGAAGGCGGCAAAGAACAGACAGCCCGCGATCGTAATGAGACAGAGAACGATCGTCACCAGCTTCTTCCCCATTCTGGTTGCCAGGAAGTTGCAGACAGGAAGCATCGCAAAACAGATGACGGTGTAGGTCGTCCAGTATATCGCCTGCTTGTCCGCGCCGAGTCCCAGGTTGTTGGACATCAGGAAGACAAACGCCGCAGACGCGATGGAGTAGTTCACGCATGTGAAGAAAATATACAGCGCTATGTTCCGGAACGGCTTCATCCGGATCAAAGCGACGTAATCCTTCACCATATCGCCTCTCGTCTTCTTATGGGCATTTTTTACGATATTCGCGTCATAGCTCACGCGCTCCTTGCCTCTCGTGAAATTCCAGCAGACGAGGGCTCCCGCCAAAGCGACGAGGCCAAAGACGACGGCGGAAAGGAACCACGCCGTCTTCTCTTCGCCGCCGGATTTCGTGACCTTGTCCACGACGAACATCGGTCCCGCGGTCACAAGCCACGTGGCCGTATACATGATGATGCCGGTATAGGTTTTGATCGTGCTCCTCTCGTTGAAATCATCCGTTATTTCCGCACTCATGGACAGGAACGGAATGACATAGAACTTGTACGCCGTCCAAAATCCGATGGCCGCAAACAGATAATACGCAAATTGCTGCGCCGCAGTTTCGCCTGTGGTGGTGAAGAGCAGGATGGTAAATAGGTAGATCGGCAGGGAGGCGCCGATCATAAAGGGACGCCTTCTGCCGTACTTTGACCGGCAGTTATCCGAAAGATGGCCCACGACAGGGTCTGTGACCGCGTCCCACATGATCGCAATCAGGGATATGGTCCCGCCCACCGCCGGATCAACCCCTACAACGTCGGTCAGGAAATATAAAAAATAATAATAGAAGATATTGAACGGGACGGAGTCTGAAAAGGCTCCTACAGAATAGGCAAGCTTTTCGACGATACTGAGTTTTCCATGCCGAACTTCGGCTTTGTTTCGCTCTGCGAAATCGTGACTCATAGATTTCTCCTTTTTCCTTCTTTCCCTTCGGGAAGAGCTGTGTTAACGAGCTGTCGGTTCAACCCTTGCGCAAGTTTTTCGACCTGCTTCCCTATTTTGCAAATGTCCTGCCAAGAAGCGACTTTTTGATTTTCTTCTCTGACGACCCACATATTTCAACGAGTTCACGGTTATGCACCCCGGACCTCAAGCTTTCTCTCGCAGATTTTCCCCATAAAAAAATCCGAATGCGGAAACTTTTATTTCCACATCTCGGATTTCTCACCTGCTTTTCTGTTTTTCAGTACCGTTACCTTTTCCGTTTTGTCATATCATTCTTCAATTTCGTATTGTTTGATTTTCTTATTCAGCATCTGCCGCGATATCCCCAGATCCCTGGCCGCTCTCGTCCTGTTTCCTTTCCACTGTTTCAGCGCCGACAGGATCATGTTCGTTTCCAGATTCCGTTTCGCTTCCGCCAGCGTCTTCCTGCCGGAGGCTTCAGATTCCGCCCTTGCATTTACCGGGTTGGCAAGCAGGAAGCCCTCCAGGTTTTTTACCGTAATGTATTTCCCGTAGCACTTATTCATGGCGCGCTCCAAAATATTCGTCAGCTCGCGGACATTTCCCGGCCAGTCATATTGAAGAAGCAACTCCAGCGCGTCCGGCTCGATGCCAAGAACGTGATGGGACGGCCCGACCCTTCCGAGGGACTCGTTCAGAGATTCGATCACAGAGTTGGCGATATACGGGATGTCATCTTTATGCTCTCTCAGCGGCGCAACCTGGATTTCCACGACGTTCAGCCTGTAATACAGATCCTCCCGGAATTTTTTCTGCTGCACAAGCTCCCAGAGGTTTTCATTCGTGGCGGCGATGATCCTCACGTCGACAGGAATAGAGGTGCTGCCCCCGATCCTTACGATTTCTTTCTCCTGCAGAAAACGGAGAAGCTTTGCCTGCATCATAAGCTGCAGCTGGCTGATTTCATCGAGAAAAAGCGTTCCTCCGTCGGCCATTTCCACCAGCCCCTTTTTCCCGCCCTTCTGGGCCCCGGTAAAGCTCCCCTCTTCATATCCGAAAAACTCCGACTCAAACAGCTCCGACGGAATGGCCGCGCAGTTGACCCGGATAAAGTTCCGCAGGCTCCGGGTGCTGAGCTTGTGAATGGAATGAGCCACCAGCTCCTTTCCCACACCGGAATCTCCGCAGATCATTACCGTCGAGTTGCTTCTTGCCGCGAACGCGATCTGGGCCTTCAGCTCCTTTGTGACCTTGCTCTTGCCCATGATATTTTCGATGGAGTATTTGGCCCCCCGGATATTCTTGATTTCCTGTTTGTAATAGTGGAGCTCGCTGGACAGCTCTGCAATCTGGTCCAGAAAATGGTGCAGCGTCGTCGTATCTCCGAAGACGTCATACTCGATGGCCCCGATGATTTCCCCGTCCTTCACGATGGGGAAGCTGTTGCAGATCAGGGTCAGCCCCTCCACCATATACACTTCGCCATACTGCTTTTTCCCCGTCTCCAAAACCTTGTACGCCGTGTTCGTCGGAATCAGCTCCCGGATAGACATGCCCGCAATATCGTCCCCGCACTCGTAGCCTTCTTCTTTCGCCACATCATCCGTGGCGAAGACGATCCTTGCGTCCCTGTCCAGGATTACAAGTCCGTCGATAGAGTTCATAATCTGTTTATAGTCCTTTGATAAATCCAATCTTTCTCACCCTCATTCCGCCGTCGTCCCATTTGACGCTGTCCTATGATGATATCAAAAACAAACAGCAGTGACAACTTATATTTCCGGTGTGGAAATATAAGTTGTCACTGCCTCGTTCATATTCCGGCTTACCGGCCGACCATATGAGATTATCGGATAAAGTTATGTGCCTTGAGATTCGTTTCAAGCCATAATTCCATAACCGCATCCAGTTCATCCATTGTAAATCTGTTAATCATATGCGCTCCGTATCATTAGACCAGAAACATCTGTCTGCACAATGACTTGCCGGTCTCCGTTCTGAAAATGTTTTTATAGACAGCTTCGGCTCTTTCTCTGCTCTGTTTCGCCTCATGCAAATTTACAAGGAAATCAGCCTCTACAAGAATCTGATAATCAAGACCGTCGATCTTGGTATAGGTATGATGGTGGGCTACCAAATAGGAGACCCTGTCGATCACACTTTCGCTGAAATGGAGCTTTCTGAGCATTTCCTCGGCGATTGCCGGCCCTTCCTGCTCCTGAAGGCTGCCGTCGGCCCTTCCGAACTTTTCCATCGAGGGTTTGATCCCGATATCGTGCACCACTGCCGCCGCCTCCAATATTTCCATTAACTCGGGAGAAGCGTTTTCTTTCGCGCCTATCAGTTTTGAATAGCTGTGGACTTTTATAAAGTGCTGGATTTGATGCGGGTCACCAGCATAATATTCAACCATTTTCATCATCAGATCGTCAATCATTTCTACCTCCCGGTCTAAAGCTGTATTTCTGAACCAAAACATATCTTTTGGTTTTTTATTATAACATAAACCGCCTGGTCCCGGGGAAGGATTCTCACACCAATTTCCGAATGACGCTCTCATATTCGCCGTAATCCAGATTCTTCTGCTTCCGTTCCATGGCCTCTTTTAACAGTTCAAAATTCCTCCGGTCCATAGGATAGTAAAACAGCAGCAGCGACGCGATAATCAGGCCGGCCGAAGGATAGAGGACAAAGATTTTCGCAATTCCGGCAAGAGCCTCCTGATGCTGAGGCAGTGCCGACGAGTCGAAGCCGTTGATTTTGAGAAGCTGTCCCACAGCCTGAAAGGCCGCCGCCGAGGTCAGAGTGCCCCAAAGGCACTGCAGAGAAGTTATGCTTCCTTCCCGCTTTGCACCGTTTGCCATTTCGTCCACCTCTGTGATATCGTAAAACATGGCGTTGCTCAGCTGCCAGTAAGTGCTGTTGGCAAAGGAAAACAGGCTGATCCAAATGAGAGCAGGCCCTAAGGATTCAATCCGAACAAGAGACAGGAGCATTCCCCCCGCTCCGGCAATAAAAAAAGCCATGGCCATCTGCCTTTTTTTGTCAAATCGGACGGCCAGCTTTAAAATCAGCGGCGTAAACAGCAGGCTTAAAGCATTGGTGAAAAGGTATATTGCAGAAATTGTCCTGCCCGTCAGTCCCAGATTGAACCGCAGAAAAAACAGCATAGCCCCTGTATAAAAGGTATATGCCGTCATAAATGCGACCTTGGAGGAAACCAGAAGATACATCACCCTCAGTTTCATAATCTGCCAAAAATCCTTGAGAATCAGGGCCGGACGGATCTTTTCCCGAGGGCCGAGCGGCGATTTCTCAAAGCCTCGCGTATTGTTCCAGCAGACCAGCATGAGCAGACTGAGGATCACCGCGAACAAGATGCAGAAGAAAAGCCAGGCCCTTTGCTCAGAAGCGCCTCTTGCCGTCATCATTTCAATGACGGTCAGGGGAACCGCTGTAGCCAGGCAGCTGCCTGCGACCGAAAACATCCGCGATACGCTTCTCAGCCGAATCCGTTCATTGTAATCTGCCGTGATCTCCGCGCCGAGGGCGGAATAAGGAATATAAAAAAGAGAATAGGAGGTCCAAAAAAGCGCGCCTGCGATCAAATAATATGCAAATTGAAACTCCCTTGATTGGTCCAGCGTAATAAAGCACAGGGTAAAAATCAAAGGATTAAAAATCGTCGAGAACAGAAGCAGCGGTCTCCTGCGTCCGAATCTGCATCTGAGATTGTCGGAAGCATGGCCGATAAATACGGTTCCCGCCGCATCCGCAAGGATCGTAAGAGAGACAATGGTACCCGCCATGCCGGGCGCAATGCCTGCGACGGAGGTTAAAAAGATCAGGTAAAAGGTGTTGACAAACTGATAAAAGCTTGCCTCCGAGAAGCTTCCGACTCCATATCCCAGAGCTACCTTCGCGCTCAGTTTTTTCACAGTGTTACTCCTGACTTAAAGATGGCGAAATCTCGATACCCGTTCGATTCCGAGAGGGTGCGCTCACCGGAAGCCGTCTGTATTACAAGTTCCGTCAGCTCTTTCCCAAGCGCCGCCATCGCTTCTCCGGAAACAATCTTTCCCGCATCAAAGTCGTTCCAGTCCGGCTTGCGTTGATAAAGGCCGCTGTTCGTCGAAATTTTAATTGTCGGCACGGGACTGCCAAAGGGCGTTCCCCTTCCTGTGGTGAACAAGATCAGATGGGCGCCGGAAACCGCCAGCGCGGTAGAGGCTACCAGATCGTTTCCGGGAGAAGAGAGGACCGACAACCCGTTTTTTCTCACACGCTCACCATACTCCAGAACATCAGAGATCCTTGCATTGCCTCCTTTTTGGACGCAGCCCAGAGATTTTTCTTCCAGTGTGGTGATTCCCCCCGCCTTATTCCCGGGAGAAGGGTTTTCATAGATCACCTGATTGTGCTTTCTATAGTAATCCTTATAGCCGTCGATCAGGGAAACCATCCGGCGGAAAATCTCCTCGTCCGCACACCGGTCCATAA
>CAMJRV010000050.1 GCA_946408315.1 uncultured Bacillota bacterium
CGCCCGGAGTTCGGGGCGCAGATAAAACGTGATGTCGAAGTTCTGAACCAGGGAATCGACGATCCGTCCCGTGCCGCATATGACCGCATCCCGAAAGCTGCTCCCGCACCGCTCATGGGTGGCCAGATAAAAGAGCAGGGCGATCAGCATCCCCTTCATCTGCTTGTGATGATAGGTCGGGTAGGGCCTGCCGCTCTCCTTCGTCCCTTCACAGACAAAGAGCTGGCTTGTCACGTAAGGGTACTTTTCCGAAAACCATTTCAGGTCGATGTAAAAGGAGACGCAAATATTCTCATCCTTTTTCCCGGAAAGGAAATGAGCGTCCATATCGACGGAGATGAATTCTCCTTCCGACAGCCGAAATTCCTCATATCCGTAGGAAAATGTCACCCCTCCTTTGAGACAGAAGACGATTTCAACGATATTCTCATGCATGTGGGTCGGCACGAACTCAATACTCCTGATCCGGATTCCCAGAGGAGTGCCCTGGATCCACGAAATTTTCTCTTCGTACATCATATCCTTATCCCGTCGCTTTCCTTTTTACGATTAGAATACCATAAATCAAACCGGCAGAATACCATAAATCACGCATTATAACAAGCCCTTGCAATTCCGGCGGGACTCATGTATAGTACGGAATGTATTTTGAATACGGTAATGACAGAAAAATATGGTGGATTATTACAACGCCGAAGGTGAGGTGAACATACAACTATGGAGTTTAACGATAAGCTGCAGGAGCTTAGAAAACAAAAGGGGCTTACCCAGGAAGAGCTTGCGGCATTTCTCTTTGTTTCACGGACAGCTGTCTCCAAATGGGAATCGGGGCGCGGATATCCGAGCATTGACTCATTAAAGACAATTGCCGAATTCTTTTCGATATCGATAGATGAATTGCTATCAAGCAGGGAATTGATTACCGTTGCAGAAAAGGACAGCCAGAAAAAAACAGACCGGATACGTGACTTGGTGTTTGGATTGCTCGACTGTTCGGCGGCGATGTTTCTGTTTCTTCCGTTCTTTGGACAACAGGCGGACGGTGTGATTCAGAGTGTTTCGCTGCTAACCCTGACGAATCAGGAAGGGTATACAAAAAGTATATATATCGCAATGATGCTTCTTACAATTGCTTGGGGAATTCTGCTGTTAGCTCTGCAAAATTATTGCGGAGCAGCCTGGACGAAAATTAAAAGCGCATTATCAATATTTCTCAGTGCTTTTGGTGTATTGGTGTTTATAGCGAGTCATCAGCCTTATGCGGCAATTCTCATCTTTGTGATCCTAATTATTAAAGGCGTTTTGCTGATAAAACGGGCATGACACGAATCGTATCAGCAAGGTGACGCCGTGATTCTCCCATTTTCGAGGCTCCTCAGTTAAAGTATCGGTAGGCAAACGCCAATACAAAACGAAGGAGTCTTGAAAATGAAAAAAAGAAATCTATTCCATTTTATCACAGCAGGCAGTTTATTCGCTCTGTTCATCTTTTACACAATATTGCTTCAATCTGTCGATGTAAAGCCTATTGGACCCAACGGTTCCCTTGTGGGCTTTGCAGCGGTAAACGAACGGCTGCACAGCTTGTTTGGGGTTCACATGCGGCTCTACCTCATCACGGATTGGTTAGGGCTTGTCGCGATATTGGTTGCTCTTGGCTTTGCCGTCTTGGGGCTTGTTCAGCTTATAACGAGGAAAAGTTTTTTACGGGTGGACAGCAGCATTCTCGTGCTGGGCGGCTTTTATCTCCTTGTAATAGCCTCCTATTTATTTTTTGAGCTTTACGTCGTGAATTACAGACCGATTCTCATCGAGAATGTCCTGGAGGCATCCTATCCATCATCCACCACGATGCTCGTAATGTGTATTATACCCACAGCTATGATGCAGCTTCATCAACGGATAAAAAGTAAAAATAGAAGAGTTGTCACGAATTCCTTGTTCGGACTTTTTACAATAGGTATGGTTGTTGGACGAATGGCGTCGGGAGTCCACTGGTTTACCGATATTTTAGGCGGCGCATTGCTGAGTGTGTCACTTATTATGTTGTATTATTCGATTAACAGATGGCTTGTATCAAGAGGGGAAGACCATCTCGGAGAGGTATAGTAAAATACCGCCAGCCGTATAGCGGCTGGCGGTAAAAACTTATTATCTTTATTTCATTTCTCTCAGGTCGGAACTGATGATCAGTGTCGCCTCTGTCGCTTCCTGTACCTGTTCTACCGTATAGTCAGGATGCAGCTCTGTCAGAACGATACCGTCCTTAGTCACTTCCATAACGCCCATTTCGGTGATGATCATATCGACAACGCCTACCGCGGTATAGGGCAGTCTGCACTCTTTCAGGATCTTGTGCGCCCCCTTCTGGGTATGCTGCATTGCGATGATAACCTTTTTGGCGCCGACCACCAGGTCCATCGCGCCTCCCATGCCGGGAACCATCTTGCCCGGTACGATCCAGTTGGAAAGATTTCCGTGCTGGTCTACTTCCAGTGCTCCCAGGATGGTCGCATCCACGTGTCCGCCCCGGATGATGCCGAAGGAGGTCGCGCTGTCGAAGAACATGGCTCCCGGATTTACGGTGACATACTGGGCGCCCGCGTTGACGATATCGACGTCTTCTTTTCCCTTTTCAGCGGCAGGTCCCATTCCCATGATTCCGTTTTCAGACTGAAGAACGATGTGAACGCCTTCCGGAAGGAAATTGGCTACCATGGTAGGAAGTCCGATCCCAAGATTGACGACGTCTCCGTCCTTCAATTCCTTCGCGACTCTTGCCGCGATGATTTCCTTTATATCTGCCATGGTTTTTCACCTCCTACGATGGCATCCACGAAGATGCCGGATGTTACGACGTTGTTCGGATCGATCTCGCCGATCTCAACGATTTCGCACGCGCCTACGATAACATGGTCCGCCGCGGTGGCCATCATCGGATTGAACGTTCTCGTGGTGCCGTTATACGTCGTGTTTCCGAATTTATCTGTTACAGATCCTCTGATCAGCGCAAAATCGGCTTTCAGCGGCTTTTCCAGCAGATAATCCCTTCCGTCGATGTTGATGACCTGCTTGCCTTCCGCTACGATGGTTCCTACTCCCGTCGGGGTAAGAAAACCGCCGAGTCCGGCGCCGCCGGCTCTGACCCTTTCTGCCAGAGTTCCCTGGGGAACGAGGATGCATTCCAGCTTATCTTCGGGAACGTCGGTGTTCATCCGCTGCGCCACTTCAGGGTTCAGCCCTACGTGGGAGGCGATCAGCGTCTTGATCTGGCCGTTTGTCAGGAGCTTTCCGACACCTCTTCCCGGCACGCCCGCGTCGTTACAGATAATGGTCAGGTTTTTTACTCCCTTTTCCACCAGGGCGTCGATCAGGATCTCAGGGGTTCCGCAGGCCATGAAGCCTCCGACCATGATGGTCGCGCCGTCCTGAATTGGGGCAACCGCTTCCTGTGCTGTCATGATCTTGTTTTTCATATGATCCTCCTTTCGCAGTATAGATCTATACCAATTTTCTTTTTACGATTTCAGTGAGTACGAAGGAAGCCACGTCTTCCGCATAGCTGTGGGAGCCGAATCCGGCGTCATATCCCAGCTCCTGGGCAAGCTCGTGGGAAATTCTCGGTCCGCCGCAAACGAGGATGACCTTGTCCCTGATCCCTTCCGCTTCCATCAGCTCGACCAGATTCGTCAGATTGGCGATATGAACGTCCTTCTGAGTTACGATCTGGGATACCAGGATCGCGTCCGCATTTACTTCGATGGCTTTTGCAATCAGCGTTTCGTTGGGAACCTGGCTGCCCATGTTGATGGCGTCGATTCCGTGATAACGTTCCAGGCCGAAATGGCCGTGGAAGCCCTTCATGTTCATGATGGCGTCGATTCCTACGGTATGAGCGTCGGTACCGGAGCAGGCCCCTACGATCACAACCGGTCTCTTGATATTTTCTTCAATATATTTTTCGCATTCCAGACGATCCATGACGTCCACTTCGACCTTCGTTACCTTAATAGTCGTGTAGTCGACGGTGTGCTGGCATTTTCCGTACAGAACAAAGTAGGTGAAGCCTACCATGTCTTTCGAGTATACCACGTTCGGCTCGTCAAGGCCCATCTTTTTTGCAAGCTGTTTCGCCGCTTCATTCGCTTCTTCTCCGTAAGGGACCGGAAGCGTAAAGGAAAGCTGCATCATGCCGTCGTTCATCGTATCGCCGTAAGGTTTTACCTTGGTCAGATCTACGGCAGTTGTCGCAGTCGCTGCATGTGTTGTATGAGAACTCATTATTTTGCACCTCCCAGCATTAATGGAATGAACGGATTGAAATAGGTTTCGTCTTTTACGCAAACCCCGGCAAGTCCCTTGCCGCCGTCCTTCGGTCTTTTTACTCCGCCGAATTTACCCTTTTCAATAGTGGAGAAAAGGCCTTCCTTTTCAATTTCATGCAGCAGTTTTTCTGCTTCGCCCAGTACGAACTGAGCTCTCTTCTGCATGGTACCGTCCTGCTTGAATTCCACTTCTTCGCCGAGGTCTCTGGCGTTGCTGAAGATATATTTTGCATTTTCAATGGAAAGCATTCTGTCCTGCAGATGCGGGGTGTGAATGGCTTCCGTCAGCATTCCGAGAAGTTGGAGGGATTGGCCCGACCAGACGGCGATCAGATTGAACAGCGCGTCCTGGATATGGCCTTTGAAGATATTTCCGGTCATATACTTGGTCGGAGGCATATATTTCAGCGGAGCCTTCGGGAAGATTTCTCTCGCCATGATGGCCTGCGCCAACTCGTAAAGGAAACCGTTTTCGATATCCGGATCCATCTCAAAAGCATGTCCGAGGCCCATCTGCTCTTCTTTAATGTTGGCAAGGACTGCGAACTGCTCGTTGATGAACTGGGAAGCCAGCACGGTATGAGCTGCCTCATAAGCGTCGTCGGTGGTCAGGTAGTTGTCTTCTCCCGAGTTGAAGATAATGCCGCAGTAGCCGATGATGATTCTTGAAAAATACTGGTCAACCAGCGTTCTCTGCATGTTGATATCGCGGAACAGGATGCCGTAAAGGGCGTCGTTCAGCATGACGTCGAGTCTTTCGATCGCTCCCATCGCTGCGATTTCCGGCATGCACAGACCGGAGCTGTAGTTGCACAGTCTGATATATCTGCCCACTTCTTCGCCGACTTCGTCGAGGGCCTTTCTCATGATTCTGAAGTTTTCCTGGGTCGCATACGTTCCGCCGAAGCCTTCCGTCGTCGGTCCGTAAGGGACGTAGTCGAGCAAGCTCTGAGCGGTGGTTCTGATGACGGCGATGATGTCCGCGCCCTGTCTTGCGGCAGCCTGCGCCTGGACCACGTCTTCATAGATATTTCCGGTAGCAACGATGACATAGAGGTAAGGCTGTCTGCCTTCTCCGATAGTGGACAGATACTTTTCTCTCGCTGCCGTCTGCTGATTAATTCTTTCAAGGGCCTCTTTCACGAGGGGAAGAATCTTTGCTTCCGCTTCTTCCTTTGTCGCCATGGGCAGCTTCATGATATCCAGCTCGCCCGCAGCCATTTTCTCTGCGATGGCCTGGGGATCAAGGCCGGTCTGGATCATCGTATTGCCCATCCAGTAAGCGACTCCCTTCTGCAGTCCGCCGCCGTCCTTGATGGCGTCTACGACTACGTTGGGAAGCGGGGTTTCAACATCATCCACACCGTCTACGCCTAAAAGTCTCAGAATGGTTCTTTCCGTACTCACCGTGGTGTGTCTGTCGATAAAAGTCTGCATGCTCTCAGCAATTCTTGCAGCGCAGGATCTTGCGCTGTCGATCACTTTTGGGTCGAGATTTAACTTGCTTTTCATCCTTTCTCCTTCTTTCCTTGCTTGTAAATTTTGTGCAATACTGCGTTATGGTTCGCTTCAGGCGCAAAATTTACTGCGCAACTTGTTTTAAGTATTTTTCCATTTTCGATAATTCAGTCATACATTCTTTACTTTAAATATTGTTTCGCATTCTCGATAATCTCATCATATATTCCAAGCATTTTTGCTATATTTAACGCATCTTTCGGTATTTCCTCATCGTTCTCCGCGTGGTAGAGCCGGTAATCCATGTATTTTTGAATGATCTCGATCCGCTCTCTGCGGTTTGCGTAGCGAAGCTCCTTTTCCAGCTTGCCGAAATCCGCATCCGCCAGACCTCTTACCTGCATGTTTTTGATCCCCTCTCCCACCGTAACGCTGTCAAAATGGGTGGTGATCAGGCTGATGTATGATCTTGCCTTGAGATAGGCCACCAGGCTTTTGGTCAGGGCCAGCCCCTCAACGGGGTTTGTGCCGCTTGCGATCTCATCGATCAGGAGCAGCGATCGATCCTTGCTCTGATCCAGAATTTCCTTGAGCTCTTCCATTTCGCTTCCGAAGCTGGAAAGTCCTCTCTGCACGGATTGACTGTCTCCGATGAGAATATGAATATAATTGGAAAGACCGACTTTGGCAGCGGTGCATGGAACGAAAAATCCGTACTGAGTCAGCATGGCGACCAGACCGACCAGCTTCAGCGACACGGTCTTTCCGCCCATATTGGCTCCCGTAATGCAGGTCACCCCATCCCGGAGCATGATGCTCACAGGACAATATGGCTTGCTTTTCTGATTCAGGATTTCCTCCACAACAAGATGCCGCCCCTCTTCAATTTCAATCACATGCTCTTTCAGCAGCTGCGGCTTGACGCAGTTGTGACGCTTGGCATAGATCGCCTTTGAGAGAGTGAAATCCAACTCTCCTATTTTATCGCAGTTTTTCAGCAGAATTTCACTGAACCGGTAGACTTCCTTCGACAGCTCTTCCTGGATTCTCAGCTCCTCTTCCTCGATGCTCTCGCTGAGCCGGTCCATTTCCCGAATCAGTTCGTCTACTTCCTCCGTATTTTTCAGTACAAAGGTGACGGAAAGATAATCTTCGTCCCCAAGCGTCAATTCAGGAATTTCCTTGATGATCCTGACCAGTTCCTTATTTGACTTGGAAACGCAATAATCAAATTTCGGGGTCAGTGCGATCCCGTACCGGGTTTCGATCTGCTGTTTGATCGCTTTCTGTTCTCTTCTTACGCTGAGTTCCAGCTCCCGCTTCCTTTTCCGGAAGCCTGCCAGCTTTTCGGAAAAATCGTCGTAAATATAGAAGGTGTTCATCCTGTCTTTTCTTGGGTCCAGAATATCCAGAAGCTCCACGGTATCGACAAGTATAAACTCTTCCGACAATTGATGTCCTGCGGTTTCAAGAAGCTCGATGACCCGCTTCATCTTCAGAAGGAGGCTCTTGATCTCAAAGAGCTCCACCACGGAAAGCGCATTGTTCCGGCTCCGTTCGATCGTAAAGCTGATGTCCTTCATATCCATGAACGTTTCGATGAGCAGTTCCACCGTCTCGGGCTTCTCGGCCGCAAGGTCAAACAGCTCCGAAAGCTTTTGGAATTCGCCGTTGAGGAGTTCCTCATCGCCGGGCATGAACGGCACGATATCCTTCATCCGCTTCTTGCCGAAGGTCGTCATTACGTTTAAGTTCTGCATCACATGGTCAAGGCCCGTTTCTCTTCTCGTTTTTCCATTAGATAGTCTCACTGAAGTCCCCTCCCATCTTTACATCGATCACAGGAATTTCATCAATCTCGCTTCTCATGGCTTTCAAAAGGGCCTCGTGCTCGAAGGAATAGCCTGCCGGAGCGTGGGGATTCACCGTCAGCGCCGCAACGGTGATGTTGTCCAGCACCTTTACCGTAAAGCCTTTTTTTCGAAGCTGCTGCCACTGCATGGCGTCGATAAAAATCTTTGTCGGGTCTTTGAGAATAAATTCAACCTGCTTCATCTTGGCAGGATGGATATCAGAGATCACGCTGGTTGTCAGGGCGCCCGGAATGTAGATGAAGTCCGTTTCGTCGCCGATGGCTTCGTCCAGGTATTTCCCTGCCGTCAGTCCTGTTTTCAGATCGAGGATCTCTCTCCTGTCTCCCTTGATCAGCATGATCTTATCCTGCTCCTCCCCGGAACAGATCAGATCTCTGACGCTTCCTTCCTCCAGTTCGGGAAGCTGATAAAGTCCCACGATGTGGGCTGTCTCTTCCACGACTTTTTTCATGCTTCTGGAAAGAACCGCGCCTGTAGACAAAATAATGGCGTCCGAAGTGTCGGGAGCCGCGATGGATTTTCTGTCGATGGCTCCATCGATCAGAACGATTTCCGCTCCATAGGCCAGCATTTCCCTGCACATCTTTTTATGATCCTTTGTGTTGACCGGTCCTGCGATCTGAACATATCCGCTTTCCGCGACCCTGCAGAGCATGATTTGCCCCAGAGCTGTGGAATAATTCGTCATGGACAGGATTTCCAGGCCGGCGTCCGCGAGATCATACAGTTTTACAGGAACGGATACGATCGTCCCCGCATCGAGAAAAACTCTGGGCTTGTCTGTTCCTGTTACCAGGTCGGTACTTTCGCCATCTCTACCCGTTGATGTGATCCCTAAGATAACGCCGTCATCCATCGCCTCTTCGATCAGATAGTTGAGCGCCGTTGTCTTCCCTGCGTTTTTTGCCATTCCCACGATAGACAGGGTTTTATATTTCTGCTTCAATTGGCTTAGTAGACCCATGATTTTCTCCTTGCAGATTCTCTCCACAAACATAAAAGTGGCTGCGCTGTGACGAGGGCGTCCCCCGGAAGGGGACACACCCGGCAGGCGCAGCATGGTTATTTATTTTATTTGTGCTTGTTTCTCTCGTGTCTGAGCAGATGCTGAGGCTCCATCGACATTCTTTCCCCGTTGAGCAGTCCTGCAACGCCTTCGTAATGATACTTTTTCTTGCCCGTGCAGTAATCGCAGGTGCATTCCAGTTTCGGAAGGTCGGTCGGCTCGGTGTATGTCGTGATAACGCCCTCGTAGTTTCTCAGAACGACCTTTTCAGGCGACTGGGAAATCATGTACTGAGGCATTACCGGAATCTTTCCGCCGCCGCCGGGAGCGTCTACTACGAAAGTAGGAACCGCATATCCGGAGGTGTGGCCTCTCAGGCCCTCGATGATGTTGATTCCGGCTGCAACGGAGGTTCTGAAATGCTCGATTCCCAGGGAGAGGTCGCACTGGTAAATGTAGTACGGTCTTACTCTGTTTCTGACCAGCTCATGAACCAGGTCTCTCATGATATGAGGACAATCGTTGACGCCTCTGAGCAGTACGGACTGGTTTCCGAGCGGAATTCCCGCATCCGCAAGTTTTTTCAGAGCTTCCACCGCTTCGGGAGTCATTTCCTTCGGGTGGTTGAAATGGGTATTCAGCCAGATCGGATGATACTTCTTGATCATATTGACCAGGTCGTCGGTAATTCTCTGGGGCATAACGACCGGAGTTCTTGATCCGAGTCTTACGATCTGTACGTGAGGAATCTTTCTCAGCTCGCTGAAGATGTATTCCAATACGTCGTCATCTACCAGGAGGCAGTCGCCGCCGGAGAGCAGTACGTCTCTTACGACGGGATTCTTTCTGATATATTCGATACATTTATTGATGTCGTCCATGCTTCTTGCACCGTCGGTTTCGCCCGCCAGTCTTCTTCTGGTACAGTGCCTGCAGTACATGGAACATTGGTCCGTAATCAGGAATAAAACTCTGTCTGGATATCTGTGGGTCAATCCAGGGGCCGGAGAGTCCTCATCCTCATGAAGCGGGTCGAGCATGTCGGCTTCGCTTCTGTGAGTTTCCGCGATCACCGGAACCGCCTGCATTCTTACGGGACATCTTGGATCGTCTGCGTCCATCAAAGATGCATAGTAAGGAGTGATTCCGAGACGGAAGCTTTTCACTACTTCTCCGATGTTGGACTCTTCTTCAGGAGTAAGGTTGATAATTTTCTTTAACTGTTCAACATCGGTAATTCTGTTGGCAACCTGCCATTTCCAGTCATTCCACTCAGCATCGGAAACGTTCTTCCATGCTTCGATGTCTTTCCAATTTCTTCTCTCTGACATTCGATTTTCCTTCTTTCTGAATGATAAATTGGTTTTATTTGATATCGTTCTTAGCCTCGGTTGACAAAGTCAACCGAGGCCCTCCTTAGATTAAATAAAGTTTTACTTCCCTGCCGAGTGCAGAGAAATTTGCTCCTTAACCGGAACAAACGCCGGGAGATTTCCCGAAAACGCAAAGCGCAGTAAAATTTGTCCCACAGCTAGGCGCACGACTGTGTAAGAGCGGAGCGTACTTCCCGTACGCGAGCACCGAACGCAGGGAGTGCGGCAACGCTGTGAGCAAATTTAACAAGCTTTTTCCTTATGCGTACATTTCAGCGAAAAGATTCTTCAGAGCTTCGCACTCTCTCAGTACCTGGAGGGAGATTGCAGCATGTCCTTTGCAGTATCCGTTTCCTACGATCATGTTGACGTCTTTTCCTACGCCTTCTGCTCCTAAGGCAGCCTTTGTGAAGCTGGTCG